>JAMBEQ010000226.1 GCA_024506175.1 Methylocystis sp. | reverse complement strand
GTCGAGGAGAAGAAGCTTTCGCGCGCCGCGCTCGAAACGCTTGCGATCATCGCTTATCACCAGCCCGCGACCCGCGCCGAGATCGAGGAGATACGCGGCGTCGCCATCTCCAAGGGCACGCTCGATACGCTCATGGAGACCGGCTGGGTCAGGCTGCGGGGCCGCCGCAAGGTGCCTGGCCGGCCGATCACCTATGGCACGACCGACGTCTTCCTTATGCACTTCGGGCTGGAGCAGATCAGCGACCTGCCGGGCCTTGACGAGCTCAAGGCGGCAGGCCTTTTCGACGGCCGGCTGCCCAAGGGCTTCGGCGTTCCGCAGCCCTCCGACGACGCGGCGCTGCGCGACGATGAGGAGCCGCTGGAGGCGGACGCGCCGCAGGCGCTGGAGATGGACTTCCCGGAGGAGCCCGATCCCATCGACGCGCCCGAGGGGCTGAACGACGATTAGGGCGCTTCGCCGTCATTGCGAGTGACGCGAAGCGATCCAAGGGCCTCCAAGCCGCCCTGGATTGCTAACGCTGAGGGTTCAAAAACTATCGTTCCTCAAGCCGTCGCCTTGTTTTTGGGCCCGGGGCCGCATAGTTTCCCCCTCAGTTCGGCCGGCCTTCCGGCCCATTCCTCCTGGAGGTTCCCGCCATGGGCGGTTTCTCGATCTGGCACTGGATCATCGTCGGCGGCGTGGTCTTCATTTTGTTCGGCGGAAAGTTCAAGATTTCCGACGTGATGGGCGACGTCGCCAAGGGCATCAAGGCCTTCAAGAAAGGCATGGCCGAGGATGACGCAGCCGAGGCGCCCAAGCCTGTCGGCGAGACAGGCGAGCCTCGCGTGATCGAGGCGAATAAGTCGGCCGACAGCCATAAGGCTTGAGGGGGAAGGCCCCCTCCCGAACCCTCCCCCGCTCTCGCGGGAGAGGGGGCGGATTGCGGCCTGCATCCGCAACGCTGCTCGTGAGCGTCCCCTCTCCCGCATAACCCGTCGATAGACGGGCGTCTTTCAGACGCGCTATGGCGGGGGAGCGACAGGGAGGGGCGCCTCCCGTTATCCTCCCGGACTGACAATGTTCGATCTCGACCCCGGAAAGCTCCTCGTCATCGGCATCGTCGCGCTCATCGCGATCCCGTCGAAGGATTTGCCGCGCGTGTTGCGCACGCTCGGACAGGTGACGGGCCGCATGCGGCGCATGGCGGCGGAGTTCCAGGACCAGTTCATGGAGGCCATGCGCGAGGTCGAGCTCACCGATCTCAAGAAGGAGATCGAGGAGACGAACAAGGCCATCATGAACAGCGGAAAGATCGACGGGGCCTTCGACCCGATGACGGAAGCGCGCAAGCAGATCGTGAGCGCGATTGAAGACGTAGACAAGAAGACCGTTGAGGCGCCACCTCCTCAGCCCATCGCGGAGGATTCATCCTTCGAGACGCAGCCTTCGGCTGCTCCTCCTCAGGATGAGGGTGCGGAAAGCCGAAAGGCAGGCTCTTCGGAGAAGCCCGACAAATGAACGAGGCCGACGAAGCGGAAATCGAAGCCAGCAAGGCGCCGCTAATCGAACATTTGATGGAATTGCGTGAGCGGCTCATCAAGGCGCTGCTCGCCTTCCTCGTGATGTTCGTGCTGTCCTTCTTCTTCGCCAAGGACATCTACAACATTCTCGTCATCCCCTACACGCAAATCGCGGGGCCCGAGGCGCGGCTGATCTATACCGCCCCGCAGGAGTATTTCTTCACCCAAATAAAAGTCGCGCTTTTCATGGCGGCCTTTCTGTCCTGCCCGATCGTATTTTCGCAGCTCTACGCCTTCGTGGCGCCGGGACTCTATCGGCACGAGCGCGCGGCCTTCCGGCCTTACCTTTTTGCGACGCCCATCTTCTTCGCCATCGGCGCGCTGGTCGTCTATTTCCTCGTGATGCCCAATCTGCTGCGTTTCTTCATCGGGATGCAGCAGGCGAACGAACCGGGGAGGGCGCAGATCGAGCTGCTGCCGCGCGTGTCGGAATATCTCTCACTCATCATGACGCTGGTGCTCGCCTTCGGCGTCGTCTTCCAGATGCCGGTGATTTTGACGCTTCTGGGCCAGGTCGGCATCGTCTCGTCCGACTTCCTGAAAGAGAAGCGCCGCTACGCCATCGTCATCGTCTTCGTGATCGCGGCAATTCTGACGCCCCCCGACGTGTTCTCCCAGCTCGCGCTCGCTCTGCCAGGGATGCTGCTTTACGAGGCGTCGATCTATTCCGTGCGCATGGTGGAGAAGAAGCGGGCGGAGCAGGAAGCGGCGGCGCAGGAATAAGCGCAGCGCGGCGCTTGACCGGATTTCGCGCCTGCGGGAGAAGGTGGCGCAAGAATTGTCCCTCACGCCGAGGGCCGTCATTGCGAGCGAAGCGAAGCAATCTAGGGCAGCCGCCGCGACTCTGGATTGCTTCGTCGCTTTGCTCCTCGCAATGACGGCGTTTCCTCTCCACCGGCCCGGTAGCCCGACATGTACGACATCAAATGGATTCGTGAGAACGCTGAAGTCTTCGACAAGGGCCGCGAGCGGCGTGGGCTCGCCCCGATGTCGGCCGAGCTCTTGGCGCTCGACGACGCGCGGCGCGCGGCCATCGCCGAATTGCAGAAGGCGCAGGAGCGCCGCAACGCCGCCTCCAAGGAGATCGGCGCGGCGATGAAGGCCGGCGACACGACCAGGGCCGAGGCGCTGAAGGCGGAAGTCGCGCAGATCAAGGACAATTGGCCCGCGCTGGAACAGGCGGAGCGCGACGCAATCGCCTCGCTGGAAAATGCGCTGTCGAGCATTCCCAACACGCCGCTCGATTCCGTGCCGGAGGGCAAGGACGAGAGCGACAATGTCGAGGTCTTCCGCTGGGGGACGCCGCGCGCGTTCGACTTCACTCCCAAGGAGCATTTTGAGATCGGCGAGGGTCTCGGCTTCATGGATTTTGAGACCGCGGCAAAACTTTCCGGCGCGCGTTTTGTCGTGAACAAGGGCCCGCTGGCGCGGCTGGAGCGCGCGCTCGCGCAATTCATGCTCGATCTGCACACGGGCGAGCATGGCTATATGGAGGTCAACCCGCCGCTGCTGGTGCGCGACGACGCCATGTTCGGTACGGCGCAACTGCCGAAGTTTGAGGAAGATCAGTTTTGGGCTTTGCAGGGCGACCTGCTGCAGTTCCCCACTAACATTAGCGATGCTGACAGGTTTGAGGCACAAGCAGCCTACGCGGGAAGAATTGGGCGTATTCGTAAAGAGCGTTACAGCCTCATCCCCACCGCCGAAGTACCGCTCACCAACCTCGTGCGCGAATCCATCCTCGACGAGTCGCAGCTGCCGATGCGCATGACCGCCGGCACCTATTGCTTCCGCGCCGAGGCGGGCGCTGCGGGCAAGGACACGCGCGGCATGATCCGCCAGCATCAATTCTACAAGGTGGAGCTTGTCTCCATCACCACGCCCGAGCAGTCGCTGGAAGAACACGAGCGCATGACCGGCTGCGCGGAGAAAGTGCTGCAGGCGCTGGGCCTGCCGTATCGCAAGGTCGTGCTCTGCACGGGCGACATGGGCTTCGCGTCGCAGAAAACCTACGACCTCGAAGTCTGGCTGCCGGGGCAGGGGAAATATCGCGAGATTTCCTCCTGCTCGGTCTGCGGCGACTTCCAGGCCCGGCGCATGAACGCCCGCTCGCGCGGGCCGGATGGCAAGCCACGTTTCGTGCATACGCTCAACGGCTCGGGCGTCGCGGTCGGCCGCGCCATGGTGGCGGTTCTGGAGAACTACCAGCAGGCCGATGGCTCGGTGACGGTGCCGGCCGCGCTGCAACCCTACATGGGCGGCCTTACGCGCATCGCGCGAAGCGCGTAAGCAGCAAGAGGGCGGCAATCGACCCCACCCGGCCCCGCTAACGTGGGGTCACCCTCCCCGTGAAGGGGAGGGATTCGCTCATGCACAGCGTTCGCCATCCAGTCTGCCCGCCCTCAGTAGCCCGCGACGACCGGCGGCGCCGGGGGTTCTGCGCCATAGGCTGCGCCTCCGAACACGCCGCCGACCGCGCCGCCCACGGCCTCGACGGGCGCGGACAGGAAACCCAGCGGGCCTGCCCCATAGCCGGCAGAGCCGTAATAGGCAGGGGGCGCGCCGGCGGTTGCGACGAGAAGCCTCGACGGCACATAGCCCACAAGGCCGCCGAATTGGACGGGGCACCAGTCGCGGCAGGCCCCCACGTCGACGGCGGCCAAAGCGGGTATCCTGGCGAGAACCGCGCTGCGTGAGGTGGGAAGGGCGTGAAGCGGGGCCGACGCCCAGACGATTGCGGGCGAGGCCGCCGCTGCGTTGACGGAAGCGGCCAGGCCTGCGACAACGAACAGAGGCGCATGTTTCGAACGCATTGCGAAACTCCGTATGCTTTACCCCGCCCCTCGGACCATGTAGGGCGTGCTGGGGCGCGAGCCCCAACTCGGCTCGGAGGCGCCGCCCCTCGATAACGGTCACGCTCGCCAGATGCGCATTCTCATCACTAATGACGACGGCGTTCACGCGCCGGGCCTTTCGATAGCGGAGACGATCGCCAGGCAGATTTCCGACGAGGTCTTCGTCGTTGCGCCGGAGTCCGAGCAGTCGGGCGTCGCGCATTCGCTTTCGTTGAACGATCCGCTGCGCTTGCGCGAAATCTCACCGCGGCATTTCGCGGTGAAGGGAACGCCCACCGATTGCGTCATCATGGCCGTGCGAAAGCTGCTGCTCGATTCGCCGCCGGATCTCGTGATCTCCGGCGTCAACAGCGGCCAGAATCTTGCCGAGGACGTGACTTATTCCGGCACGATCGCGGGCGCGATGGAGGCGACGATCCTTGGCATTCCGGCGATCGCGCTTTCGCAATGCTACGATTTCTTCGCCGGGCGGCGCACGATCCATTGGGCGTGCGCGCAGACGCACGGCGGCGCCATCGTGCGTAAGATCCTTGCGGCGGGAATTCCGCCTAATGTGCTGATGAACGTCAATTTCCCAGCCTGTCCGCCAGACGAGGCGGCGGGAGTCGCCGTGACCATGCAGGGACGGCGCAGCAATGATTTGATGCGCATCGAAGATCGCAAGGATGGGCGCGGCAATCCCTACCACTGGATTTCCTTCCAGCGGGGCAGTTTCACGCCCGGCCAGGGGACCGACTTGCTGGCGATCGAGGAAAACAAGATTTCCGTGACGCCGCTTCAGCTCGACCTCACCGACCATCCTACGGTCACGAGGCTCGCGAGCGCTTTCGAAGAAGGGCCAAAAGAGCCGATATGAGCGAGCCCGCCGCCGCCAAGGCCGCTTTCGAGGCGCGCGCAGCCTTGCTCCTTGCGGTGCGGCGAGCGGGCGTGCGGGACATAGCGGTGATGCGCGCTTTCGAAGCCGTGCCCCGCGAGGCCTTCGCGCCCTTCAAGTTCCGTGATCTCGCCAATCGCAACCTGGCATTGCCGCTTGGCTGCGGGCAGACGATGTCGCGCCCGGCCGATCTCGGCAGGCGCATCGAGGCGCTCAGGGTTGGCAAGGGCCATCGCGTGCTGGAGGTGGGGACGGGCTCGGGTTACGGGACGGCTATTCTTTCGCGGCTCGCGCGGGAAGTGGTGTCGCTCGAGCGTTTCGAGACGCTCGCTATCGAAGCGGCGCGGCGTCTTGCCGCTTTCGGCGCCGCCAATGCGACCGTGTCGCATGCCGACGGCCTTGCGCCAGACCCAACGCTCGGCGAATTCGACCGCATTATCGTCGAGGGCGCGCTCGATGCGCCGCCCCAAGCGCTGGTCTCTCACTTGTCGCCCGGGGGAACGCTGGTTTACGCGCGCCTCGAGCCGTTGGAAGGCGAGAAGCGGCCGCGTCAACGATTGATTAAGCTTGATCGCATCGAGGGCGGCGAGCTGCGCGAGTCGGACCTTGGCCTGCATCCCCTTGGCGCGGCGGCGGCGGGTCGCGCGACGGCCCTGTAAACCCGCGCATTCCGGCATGATGAACATTTTTCCGAATAGGCTAACTCGGGATTCATCTTAAACGCCTCCTTAACCCCGGTACGCATAGAATTATCAATGTTGATAATGTGCGTGCGAGTAGGTCGCGTCATGGCTATAGAGCGTCAAATTCCCAGTTCTCGAGCCGTTTTGCGGCTCATGATGGCCGTGGGCGCGGCCGCTCTGATGGCGGGTTGCTCCGACGCCTCGCGCTTATCCGATCCTTTCGCTGATCCTTTTGCTGGCTCCGGCGAGGCGCAGCGAAACGCCACCTATCGAGGGGTCGACCGCGCGCCGACCGGCGCGATCGCCAATCCCGCGCCCGCCCGCGTCGAATCCCGGCCGCTCCCGGCGCCGGGCGCCGCTTCGGCCCCTGCGGCCGCCCCGCGCGCGCCTGTCGCTTCCGCCACGCCTGCCGCCAGCGGCGCCGGCGGCGCGCATTGGACCGCCGACGGCGGCACGCCGATCACCGTGGCTCCCGGCGAGTCGGCGGCCATGCTCGCCACTCGTTATGGCGTGCCCACTGATGCGCTGCTCCATGCCAACGGCTATAGCAGCGCCGCACAGGTTCAGCCGGGCTCGCGCCTGATCATCCCGGTCTATCGGGCCGGCGCCGTCGCACATGCGGCTCCCGCAGCTGCCCCGGCGCCCGTTTCGACTCCGTCGCCAAAGGTCGCGGAAGCCAAGCCCGATCCGAAGGCGGCGGCAGCGGCCGCACACGAGGAGCGGCGCAAGGCCGAAGCCGCCGCCAAAACCGCCCGCGAGGAGCAGGCGAAAGCCGAGCGCGCCGCCAGGCTCGCCCGCGAGGATGAGGCGAAGGCCAGGAAATCGGAGGCCGCGGCGCACGAAAAGGAAATCAAGCGCCTGAAGAAGGCGGAAGCGGAGAGAGCGGCTGAGCAATCGCGTCTCGCCAAGCTCGAAGCCGAGAAAGCGGTGGCCCAGAAGGCGGCCGAAGCCAGAAAGCTCGCCGAAGCCAAGAAGCTCGAGGCGAAAAAGGAAGCGGCGGCCAAGGCCGCCGAGGCGAAGGCCATTGAAAAAGCCAAGCTTGCGAAGGATCAGGGGGCAAAATCCAAGCTGGACGTCGCCAAGGCGGAAGCCGCTAAGGCTGCGGCGGAGGCGAAGCTTGCCAAGGCGGAAGCCGACAAGGCGGCCAAGGCCGAGCGCCTCGCGAAGGCTGCAGCGGAGCGCGAACAGGCCACGGCCGCGCGTCAACAGCAGGCTGCGGCCCCCGCCGAGAAGCAGCAAAAGATTGCGGTTTCCGAGAAGCCGGTCGAGCCTGCCCCCAAGCAGGTTGATCGGGCGACCACCGCCTCCATCCCCTCGTCCGAGGAGACGACGAAAGTTTCCGCCACCGAGAGCGACAAGCCCGAATTCCGCTGGCCGGCGCGCGGCCGCATCATTCAGGGCTTCTCGACGGGCGGAAACGACGGCATCAACATCGCCGTGCCCGAGGGCACGCCCGTCAAGGCGGCGGAAGGCGGGCAGGTGGCCTATGCCGGCAGCGAGCTGAAAGGCTATGGCAATCTGGTGCTGATCCGTCACCCGAACGGTTTTGTGACCGCCTACGCTCACAACGGCGAGCTCGACGTAAAGCGCGGCGACACGGTGAAGCGCGGGCAGACAATCGCCAGGTCGGGTCAGTCCGGCAATGTCGGCTCGCCGCAGCTTCACTTCGAGCTGCGGAAAGGCTCCACCCCGGTGGATCCGACCAATTATCTCGCGGGCCTGTAAGGGTCGGAAAACGAAATTCTCCGGCGTCCGCGAGACACTGGCGACCGGAGACATTGGCGGCGGGTCCCAAGAAAGGCCCGCCGCCTGTTTTTGCGTCGCCAGCGCGCTTTCCGCTCGCAGGGAATCATGCGAGCGATAAGAAATCGCGCAAGATCAAAAATCCGGAGCGCATTCTTATCGCAAAAGTCTGTCAACTTTTGCGGAATGCGCTCTATAGGCCCGCCAATCCATGCGCCGCACGCGCGCGCAGGCATTTATCATCCCCTGGTTCGACCTCCCTGCACGGAGAGGGGCGGCGATCATAAACGGCGCAGCGCGTCTGCCGGCCGACATCGCCGACGAGCGCCGCGCAATGTGGGCTCTTGCAATTCGTGCCGAGCATATGGGCAATGACGGGCGAAAGCGGGCCGTAAAGTTCTTCCGGCAGGCCTCGCTCAGGCGCCTCCGCCCAATAAAAGGACACGCGAAACGACGCGCAACAGGCGCCGCAGCTTGTGCAGGGATTGGCGTGGCTTATGAGATGCGGCAATCGACCGAGCGGCCTGAGCATGCGTTCGGCCTCTCATATAGGCGGACGGCTTGGGCGGCAACATTCGGGGGCCGCAAACCCTGCCCCCTTCCAACCGGGATCAATTTACGCACAGCAGGGCGAGGGCGTCGCATTGTGTTGGAACTGGGCTCGATCCCTGACCGCATAGGTTTTGTGGGCGCTTGCGGCGAGCCATCTCTCGAGTTCGGGCGCGGGCATTGGGTGCGCGAAGAGATAGCCTTGCATCTTGTCGCAGCCGGCAAGGCGCAGGAACTCGGCCTGCTCCTCGGTCTCGATGCCCTCGGCGATCGTCGCGTGGCCCAGCGCGTGCGCCATGTTGACCGTCGCTCGCACGATTGCCTGCGCCTTTCTGCTGAAGGCGACGCTCTCGGTGAGCGAGCGGTCGATTTTGATGAAGTTCACCGGAAGCTTAGCGAGCTGGGAAAGGTTCGAGAACCCCACCCCGAAATCGTCGATCGAGATGGTCACGCCCGCGTCCCGGAGAGCGCAGATGCGCGCAGCCGCCGCGCCGAAGTCGGTCATCACCATGGTCTCGGTAATCTCGATCTCGATCATGGCCGGGTCGACAGCGTGGCGCCTCAGCAAGTCGATAAGGCTCGGCACGAAGCGCGGATCGTCGAATTGCGCCGCGGAGACATTGACGGCGACCGGAATCCGTAGCCCCTGATCCGCCCATTTCCGGCATTGGCCCAGCGCCAAATCGAAAACCGCGGCGCCGAGCTCCGGCATGAGCCCCGTTTGCTCGGCGACGGGGATGAATTTGCCGGGCGGCACCATGCCGCGCGCCGGATGGCTCCAGCGCAGGAGCGCCTCGACGCCCGCGACAGCGAGACCAGCAGCCTCGACCTTGGGCTGAAAGTGCAGTGTCAAGGTTTCCGAATTGATGGCCTCACGCAATTCGAATGCGAGCTGGTTCCGCTCCATCGCCTTCACCCTAAGATTAGGGTCGAAGAGGACGTAGTTATTTTTCCCATTCTGTTTTGCGGCGTGCATCGCAATGTCTGCGAGGCGAAGGAGCTCGTGTTGGTTGGCTCCGTCCTGTGGCGCACACGCGGCGCCCACGCTGGCGCCGACCTTTATCTTATGCCCGTCGACGACAAACGGCTCCTCGAGCGAGTCGACGATCGCCTCCGCAATTTGCTCGACCTGGGCGCTGTCGTTTACTCCCGGAAGGAGCGCGACGAACTCGTCGCCGGCGAAGCGCGCGAATACAATGCCCTCGGGGCAGGCATCGCACAGCTCGCCGAAAGCCGTGGTGCAGGTGGCGAGATCCTCAAAGCGCCGCCCGAACGCCACATCTACGATGCGCCGGCTGACCAATCGCAGAAGCTTGTCGCCGTTTTGGTGGCCGAATGTGTCGTTGATCGACTGGAAACCATCCAAATCGATGAAAAACAGGCTTCCTCGACACCCTTCGGCGCCATCGCGCCTAGCCCCGAGCGACAGCACGTGATTGATCGCGGCGCGATTTGGCAGGCCGGTGACCGCATCGCTGTGCGCGACGATATTCATCCGCCGGATATTGGCGTTCAGGCGGTCGACCATCCTTTGGAAGCTCTTTGCGAGGCCGGCGATTTCGCAGGGGCACTCGACTTCCAAGGGCGCTTTCTGCCAGTAGCTTGCTAGAAAAATTGGAAAGCGACGACGCCTTCTCGCTCAGCTTCTGCCTGCCCGTGTGACAACTCAGTTAAGCCGGTTGTCGCGCATTTGGAAAACCACTCGTGAAGGTTTCCGTTTTCTTACGGCCCCTCGCGCGGCCCCCTCCCGCCAGCCGAGACGATTCTGCGCGCCTACGCCGGCGAAATTGCGCTATAGCCGTTGCCGAAAACGAAGCCGCAGAGGAGCTAAGATCCGTGAAATACTTTTTGGCCTGTCTGGTCGTTCTGGTCGTCACCCCGGCGCTGGCCGTCGATCCGACCGGCATTCCTCAGTGCGATGCGCTGCTGAAGCGCTACGAGGCCTGTTCATCCTTGCTGCCGCCCAAGCAGGTGCATGCGGCGCAGAAGGAG
>JAMBEQ010000225.1 GCA_024506175.1 Methylocystis sp. | reverse complement strand
AGGCCGAGCGCATTGGCCTCATGGATGAGGAAGGCGCGAAAGCCAACCCCCTGCACGCGGCCGGTGACGAAAAACCGAACGACCCGGCGGCTCATGTGTTCGGAACCGCCACATTGTCGATGAGCCGCGTCGCGCCGAGGCGGGCCGCGGCGAGAAGGCGTATCGGACCATCCAGACGGCGCGCAACGCGGGCGAGCGTCTCGGCGTGTCGCGCCTCAACGTAATCAATGTCGAAGCCTGCGCCGACTATGGCCTCGCGCGTCTCGCCCATCACATGGCCGATAACCTCGCCCTCGGCGATGCGCGCCGCCGCCTCGGAGAGGGCGCGGTAAAGCGCCGGCGCACGGGCGCGGTCCTCCTTCGACAGGTAAATGTTGCGCGACGACATGGCGAGCCCGTCCGGATCGCGTAGGGTCGGAGCCGCGAGAATGCGGGTTCCGATGTCGAGGTCGCGCGCCATCTGGCGGACGACGAGAAGCTGCTGGTAATCCTTCTCGCCGAAGACGGCGACATCGGCCTGCGCCTGATTGAGGAGCTTGGCGACGACCGTGGCGACGCCGGCAAAATGGGTCGGCCGGAAGCGGTCTTCGAGGTCGGCCTTTGCCGGGCCTTCGAGCGTGACCGTGGTGCAAAAGCCTTCCCGGTACATCTCCTCGACGGCGGGCGCGAAGACGAGATCGGCCGCGACGCTCGCGAGCTTCTCGCAGTCGGCTGCGAGCGTGCGCGGATACCGGGAGAAATCCTCATTGGGGCCGAATTGCGTAGGATTGACAAAGATCGTGGCGATGACCCGCTCGGCGTGGCGGCGCGCCTCCGCGACGAGCGAGAGATGGCCGTCGTGCAGCGCGCCCATGGTCGGCGCGAGGCCAATGCGCTCCCCGGCGGCGCGGCGCGCCCGCACGAAGGCGCGCATCTCCTCGACAGTATGGACGACGGCAACCTCGTAGCTCATCCGCGCGCGCCTTTCTTCTGTTCCGCCATCATAAATGGCGCATTGCCATATCAGGTCAGAGCGCGCACCGCGAGGTTGTCGCACGGTCGGAAAAGACGCTCGTATAGTGCTGGGTCCTTAACAGTCTTTGCACGGGCGTTACGCCGGGCTTGCTTGCTGCGCCTCATAAATTGCTCTATCGTGGCCACAGCCATTCGGGCCTCTGAGCGCCTAGTAGGGCAGCTCGCGACTGGCGGCGCAGCGCGCTCCTGCTAACGATTTCAGGGGACTCGCATGATTATTGAAATCTGCGCAGAATATAAGAAAAAGCCAGTATACACCAAAGTGTTCGATTCAGGTTATGGCATCCCTTTCCGGGATTTCCGGGCCTCTTTCAATGGAGGCTTTGCTCATAAACATCCCAAAATATCACTTGAAGACCCAGACATAAGAGAAACATGGCGTCGGGTTGATCTTGCTCAACCGCTTTCCAGCAACAAAATTACGCCGCACCAAAGCAATAAAGAAAGATCGACTTGGCCTCGGCGCCTTTGAGACGCCGGAAGCGCGCGCTCGCCGCAAGAGCGCCGAGTTTCTAGCGCGCTTCCCGCTCGCATGGAATCATGCGAGCGATAAGAAATCGCGCGAAATCTAGGATCTGGAGCGCATTCTTACCGCAAAAGTCTATCAACTTTTGCGGAATGCGCTCTAGGGGCTGAAAGAGCGTTGCTCTAGTGGCCTTTCGGCCAGCTGAGCGGCGCACAAGGGTTAATTCGATCGGCTGAATAGCCCGCGAGCCTGGCGCGTCTACAATACATCGACGGTGGCGCGACCAGGCACCCCGCGCGGATGTATCCCCTCGCGCGGCGTCGCGTTCGCCGTCGCTTACAACAAGGTTTCGATACCCCTGTCGACACCCACAATGCAGCGTTCACTCAACCATGCTTTTGCATCTCGGCCCGTCAGCGGCCTATCAAGCAGGAAGAACGATCCGCATCGCAGGGATCAATAATTTTCCGCGTTGAAGGGCTTAATTCGGTAGACGCGCACAGAGGGGGGCGGTCGGCAGCAAGGGGCTGCTCCCCATCGGCCTACTCTCTCCGGAGGGGCGATCATCATGCCGCCTTGGGGCAGCATGGTTCGTGTGGACGGCGCTAAAACCGTCGGATTGATAACCAGTTGAGCCAAGTCTTGTGCAGCGGCGGCTGCAGGCGTTAACGAGAGCGCCAGCGCCAGCACGATTGATTTGGGCGGTGTCATTTGGCTTCCCCGTCGTGGGGTCGCGGTTTCTTACGCGGCCGGGACGCCCCTTATGGTGGCGCGGAAGTCTTCGAGCGCCAGCCATGAGAGGTTCTGAGGTTAGCTGCCTAGCGCCCAAGCCCCTGCTCCCGCTAAAGCAAAGCTTGGGAATCCGCCGAAGCAGAATGCCGAGCTTGAGCAGAAAGCGCAGCCAAGCGAGGCGCGGCGCTGGGGCGCATTGCAGGGCTAGAATCCGAAGTCGCATGCAAACCTTAAACGTGGCATGCGTTCACGGCTTTGATGCTCCCATACGACCCACAGCCCCCTCGCCGAAAGGCCTTCGGCGAATGGCTAGCAAAAGGCGAGCAAGCGCGGCAGGAGAAAGCTAGCTGTGAGCTTGCAATAGGTTGTCCATCCGGACCGGACCGAGGAAAGTGGAGTTGCGAAGCTTCACCTTTTCCCGGAGGTCCGGATGAACATTCATAAGAATGCCCGTTTGACGCCGCACGGTCGAGCG
>JAMBEQ010000224.1 GCA_024506175.1 Methylocystis sp. | reverse complement strand
AAGCCTGCCGCCTTGAAAAATCGGGAGGTGCAGTCCCGGCGTGACGCTATAGACCATCGCGCCGGGATTGAAGAGGTAGCCGCCGAGCAGCGCGAACCGGCTCGAGTTGACTGAAGCCTCGAGGCCCGCCGTGACCGAGAGATCGATCGACGGTAGAAACATGGTTTTGGCGGCGTGGATCCGTTCCGCCGCCGCCTCAGCTCTGTGCAGCGCCGCCGCAAGATCGGGGCGGTGGATCAGCAGCTCGATCGGGAGCCGCTTGGGGACCGACGGCTGCGCCAGCGAAACGCTCTTTTGGCCGGAAAAGAGATTTCGCGCCGCGTCCGGCCCTTCCCCTATCAAGCGGGCAAGTGCGTTTTCCTGAATGGAAGTGGCGGCTTTCAGGGAAGCGACGCGCCGCACGGCAGTTTCCTCGTTCGCGCGAGCGATTTGCACGTTGTCCAGCGTATCGAGCCCGGTCTCGTAGCGCTTCTCCGCCAGCGTCCGCACCTCTTGCCGCAACCCGATGAGCTGAGTGGCGAGCTTCAATTGATTCGCCAGCGTGTAGCCCCGCAGATACGCTCTGGCGACGCCGGCGGTGAGCAAAAGGCAGTTCTGCGCCAGCTCGCCTTCCTTGGCCTGCGCCTCGCCGATCGACGCCTCGAGCAGGGCCCTGTTCTTACCCCAGAAATCAATCTCCCATTTCGCAGAGAGCGGGTTGAGGAAGGCCGCGGATTTCTCCAACCCCGCCTGTTTGGGATTCAACGCCGCGGCGACGCCATGCTCGGCATAGCGAAGCTGCTTGTAGGAGAGATCGGATTCGATGAAAGGCGTCAGGCGGGAGCCTTCGATTTCGACGCTCGCTTCGGCCGCTCTCAGCGTGTCAGCCGCCTTCCTGAGGCTCTGGTTGTCGTCGAGCGACTTCTCCATAAGCGCGTTTAGTTCGGCGTCGCCAAAGGCGCGCCACCACTGCTGGCCCGGCCAGCCCCTGCCGTTATCGACCGTTCTCACGCCCAAGACGGCGATTGTCCGGCTCATGGCGGGCGGAGCCAAGAAATCCGCCCGGTCGGCCTGCGTGGTCGGCATGCACCCGCCCAGGGAGCCAAATGCCATCGCGAAGGCGAGATACCTTTGCGCCCTGGCAATCATGCTGAGCCACATGTAGGCGTTTGCCGGGGCATCACGGCTGCTCCATCAATTCTTCGGCCTCCGCAAGCTTCAGGCTTAGCTTTGGCTCGGGCTTCTTCGGCGCAACGCCCTGCGCGAGCCAGACAAAAATGGCTAATCCGAAGAAAGCGACCGCCCCCAGCAGGAACGCATCGTCGAGTCCCATGAGCTGCGACTGCTGCCGGACAAGCCGTCCGATTTGCGCCAGCGCCGCCGACTCGCTCATGCCGAGCCCCTCGAGTTTGTTTATCAGCTCCGTCATGAGATCGAGCGAAGGGAAGCGGCGGCCGCCGAGTTGATCGGCAAGGTCGAGCTGATGCAACGGCGCGCGTCGGAAAAGCGCCACCGCCTGCAAGGAGATGCCATAGGCGCCAAATGCCGTGCGCAACATCGCGAGCTCCTCGGCCGCGCGGATGAGCTGCGCACCCCCTAGGCCTTGAACCGCAATGGCTGCCGGCGGCGCGAAAAAGGTCGCCAGAAAAAAGCCGAAGAAAATCATCGGCACGGCGATTTGATCGAAGGAAGCCAGCTTATCGAAGAGGCCGAGCCATGTCAGCGTCACCGAGAAGCCGAGGAAGTTCAGGCTCGCGAGCAATCGCAAGTCGATGCGCCGGACAAGCAAATGCACGACCGAAACGAGAGGGACCGCAAGAACGGCCATCAACAGATAGACCACGCCCGCGCCCGATGAGGTGTAGCCCAGCAGCAATTGGAGCTGCCCGACGAAGACGGAGAGCGTCCCCTGAATGAACAGAAATCCTACGACCGAACAAACAGTCGCCACCGCGTAATTACGGTGGCCGAAAAGCCGGAGATCGAGGACCGGGTGGCGCTCTCCCATCTCCCAGATGATAAAAGTCGGCAAGGCGATAATGACGGCGATCAGGGCGGTCACAAGCAAGGGCGATCCAAACCAGTCGGAGTCATTGCCCATGTTGAGAATGGTCTGAGCGCCGACGAGGGTGATCGTTATCAGAAGAAAACCGATGGTGTCGAAACGGGTAATCCGCCGGGCATAGGGCCGGCCATAGAGCAAAGCGCCGACGACGCCGGCGATGGGCAGGCCAAAGATTATGTTGGAATAAAAAAGCATGCGCCAGTTGAAATACTCGGCCCAGAAGCCGCCCATGAACACCCCGAGCGTGAAGGGAGTCATGCTGAGCACGCCCCACCACGCAACTCCGTATGGCCGGTATTTCTCTCGTAGTTCGTTGAGCACGAGGCCCTGCCCCAGCGGCAAAAGAACGCCGCCGGCGAGCCCTAGGAAGAAGCGCGCCGACACAAAGAACCAGATCGTTTCGCTCCAAGCGCACGCGAGAGAAAAGATTGCATAGGCGACGCAGGCCCACACATAGACCCGGTAGTCGCCGTAGCGCCCGGCAAGCCAGCGCGCAAAGGGGAGCCCCAGAACGATCCCCATCATATGGTCCGTCGTCGCCCATGTGCCGAAGCTTAGCGTGACGCCTTGGAGGCTTCCCGCTGCGTAAGGGGCGAGAACCGTATATCCAGGGACATTGGAAAGGGCGATGACATTGCCCGCAGCAAGCGCGACATTGAAGAGCGCGAAGCGCCAGCCTGTCAGGCGATCATCGTCACGAGGCGTCATGCCCCCCGCTCCCATGAGCACCCGCGACGGCTATGCAAGCGAAACGGGCCCGACTGCAGAATATTCTTCAGGGCGTACTCCGGGCGTGTGGGCGCAATCAGGAGTCATCAGCCCCAGGGGCGGTTACAAGGCGGAACCCCATCGCCTGTCTCGCTAGATAAGCCAAAAGCGACCTACCCTGTCAACGGTGGCCTATGCCTTGCTAGAGGCGCTTCGAACAAGAGCGCAGAAAAATGGCGGTCCCGACAGGATTCGAACCTGTGACCTTCGGTTTAGGAAACCGCTGCTCTATCCTGCTGAGCTACGGGACCCGCTCATGCTACATCTACCACAGCTCGCTCGTTTGAGAAGTTGCCATTCTCGGAAAGAGGGCCATGTTCGACTCCGCCAACCTGCCGCATGTCATGACCAAGGACGAGTTCGAGGCCGCGGAGAGCCGGCTCAGGGAGCTTCTGCTCGACGCGCAGTTCGAGGTGGCGGAGCAAAAGCGCGCGGCGATCATGGTTATGATCAACGGCTCGGACGGGGCCGGCAAGGGCGAGATCGTCAACCGGCTCTATGATTGGCTCGACGACCATCTGGTCGAGACGCTCTCCTATGGCAAGCCCACGGATGCGGAGCGGGCGCGGCCCGGCGCCTGGCGCTATTGGCGGGATGTGCCGGCAAAGGGGCGAATCGCTCTCGTGCTGGGCTCATGGCACCACCGGCTGCTGCGCAACCGGGCGCTCGGGCGGCTCGATAAGAACGCCTATAATAACGCGCTCGAAGAAATGATTCGCGCGGAGGAGATGCTGCGTCACGAGGGCGTGCATCTCCTCAAGATCTGGCTCCATATGGACGACCATGAGGTGCGTAAGCGGCTTGAAAAGTTGCGCGAAGCTGATGGCGCGCTACGCCGGCCGGCGGTCATCGAGTGGGACGAGATTCAGGGCTCCAAGGCCCGCGCGCGCCTCATCGACGCCGCGCTGGAGATGATCGAGAAGACGTCGACAGGCAATGCGCCCTGGGCGGTCGTGCCGGCCACAAACCCTCATTATCGGGACGTCGCGGTGGGCGATCTGCTGCTTCAGACGTTGAAAAGCGCCGCTGCTGGCGCGCCAGCCGCGCCTAGCACGCGGGCGGTCGCCGCTCCGGACAGCGCCCTGCCCCGGCCGAGCCTCGTCTCCACGCTCGATCTCACGAAAACGGCCGGCGAGGACTACAGCAAGGTTTTACAGAGTTTGCAGCAGCGGCTCACCGAGGCGACGACCGCCAAAAGCTTCCGCGACAAAGGGCTGGTCCTCGTCTTCGAGGGCAATGACGCAGCGGGAAAGGGCGGCGCCATCCGCCGCGTCCGCGAGGCGTTGGATCCGCGCCGCTTCCGTGTCTATGGCGTCTCGGCGCCCACAGACGAAGAGCAGGCGCGGCCCTATCTCTGGCGCTTTTGGCGCAACATCCCGCGCCGGGGCGACATCGCCATCTTCGACCGCAGCTGGTACGGGCGCGTGCTGGTCGAGCGCGTCGAGGGCTTAGCCGCGCCGCAGGACTGGATGCGCGCCTACCAGGAAATCAATGATTTCGAGCGCCAGCTCGGCGCGACGGGTTATCTCGTCGTCAAATTCTGGCTTGCGATCTCCCAAGACGAGCAGTTGCGTCGCTTTCAGGATCGCGAGACCAAGGCCTTTAAGCGCTACAAGCTCACGCCCGACGATTGGCGTAATCGTGAGAAATGGGCGCTCTACGAGCAGGCCATGACCGACATGGTCGACCGCACGAGCGCGCGGCAAGCCCCCTGGGCGCTGGTCGAGGCCAATGACAAGAAGTTCGCCCGGCTGAAAGTGCTGCGCACGATCGTCGAGCGGTTGGAGGCGTGATAAACGCTTCATTCGCCTAAGTCAGGCTCCCTTTAGGAAGTTGCCCGCAGCAATGCAGTCTGCCTATTCCTCGCTCCCACGATCAGTCGCGGCGGCCAGTTCCTCGCGGCAGACTTTTTCAAGAATCGGCAGACCGTCCCGCACCAGCTTCCAAAGCAAATCAGGCGCAACTCGTTCGTAGTCGTGCCGAGAATATTGCCGATGCCGGCAACCTTGCTCCAAGGAATTTCAGCCCGCCGGGCTTTGATTTCCGTGGAGAGATGGCGGCTTGCCTCCGAGATAATCTCGACGCCTCTCTCGATCAGCCAGCGCTTTTGCCAGTCCTGCTCGAACGCTTCGAGCGGAACGCCTTCCAGCACACTTCGAATATGCTCCGCAGCTTCGACGATATCCAGCAGCCGCGGCAAGACAGCTCGTTCCGACATCAAAAGACGGCACGGAAAATGCATCGATCCGCGTCTTTAGGGCGGGGTGCAGTCTGGCGCGCGTCATAATGTCAGCATTGCGGTCGAGAATCTCGGTGTACGCTGCTTCAAGTCCAACAGCTCGTAAAGCCCGAGCCTTCCTTTTTGATGATCAAAAAACAGATCAACGTCGGAAGTCCGCTCGTGCATCGCCGCGAGCGGTTGAACCAAACAGGTAAAGGCGTTCGACCGCGAGCCGCTTGAACTCGGCTTCGTGCGCCCTCAACCGGTTGATGGCTTCCTCACGATCCATGGCAGGAATATACCCGAACTCGCCTGCCTTTCCAGGCCGTCAGTTTCCAAGAACTTTCGGTTAATCGGAGATTTGTGAGCGCTCGCCGAGCTTCTTTTCCCAGGCGAGCGCCTGACGCACGATTTCGTCGAGATCGTCGTGCTCGGGCTTCCAGCCGAGGATGTTTCGGGCGCGCTCGTTCGAGGCGACGATCGCCGCCGGATCGCCTGGGCGGCGCGGCGCATATTCGACAGGGAAATCGACGCCGGAGACGCGCTTGACCGCCTCGATGACGTCGAGGACGGAGAAGCCATGCGCATAGCCGCAATTGGCGACAAGGCTCTTGCCGCCGCTTCGTAGATAGCGCAGCGCCTCGAGATGGGCGTTGGCAAGGTCGGTGACCTGGATGTAGTCGCGAATGCAGGTGCCGTCGGGCGTCGGATAATCCGTGCCGAAGACCTGGATTTTTGGCCGCTTGCCCAGCGCCGCCTGCGCCGCGACCTTGATGAGATGAGTGGCGTTGGCGCCAGACTGTCCAGACCGCCCCTTGGGATCGGCGCCGGCGACGTTGAAATAACGCAGCGCGACATAGGCGAAGTCGTACGCCCGCGCGGTGTCCTCCAGCATCCATTCGACCATGAGCTTGGAGCGGCCGTAAGGAGAGACGGGCTTCAGGGGCTCGTCTTCCGTCACCGGGAGATGCTCGGGGTCGCCATAAACGGCCGCGGTCGAGGAGAAAATAATGTGTTTCACACCGCAGCGGACGGCAGTCGCGACGAGCGAGCGCGCTTTCGCCGTATTGTTTAGGTAGTAGCCGAGAGGGTCGGCGACAGACTCGGGCACCACGATCTTGGCGGCGAAATGGATGATCGCGTCGACGCCGTGGCGGTCGATCGTCTCGGCGAGGAGCTCCTCGTCGCCGTCGTCGCCCACGACAAGCGGAACGCCTTCCGGCACCGCCCAGCGAAACCCGGTCGAAAGATCGTCCAGCACAACCGGCGTTTCGCCGGCGTCGAGGAGCGCAAGAACTGTATGGCTTCCGATATAGCCGGCGCCGCCCGTCACCAAAACAGCCATCGTTCCCCGCTTTCCTATGGTTCCTCACCTCAAATTAACGCCGTAACCCTAGATTCAAGGTTAATCGCCCAGGGAGGCCGTCGCCTCTTTACGCGAGATTCGGCGTCCCCGTAACCCAATCCACTCGAAGTCGGGCCCTATGACCAAACGCATTCGCAAGGCTGTCTTTCCTGTTGCCGGCCTCGGCACGCGCTTTCTTCCGGCGACCAAGGCGGTGCCGAAAGAAATGCTGACGGTGGTCGACCGCCCGGTCGTCCAGCATGTCGTCGACGAGGCGCGCGAGGCCGGGATCGAACATTTCGTCTTTGTCACGGGACGCGGCAAAGGGGCGATCGAGGACCACTTCGATATGGCCTATGAGCTCGAGGACACGCTCAAGCGCCGCAACAAGACCGAGGAATACGACAGCCTGATGGCCGACCTGCCCAAGGCCGGCGCCACGAGCTTCACCCGTCAGCAGGCGCCGCTCGGCCTCGGCCATGCCGTCTGGTGCGCGCGCGAGATTATCGGCGACGAGCCCTTCGCGGTGCTGCTGCCCGACATGATCACCCTCCCCGCCGCCGGAAAGACGGCGCGCTGCCTGGCGCAGGCGGTAGAGGCTTACGAGAAGCACGGCGGCAACATCATCGCGGTCGAGGAGGTGAAGCCGGAGGAGACGCATCAATACGGCATCGTCGCCAAGGGCAAGGACTATGGCGCGACCTTCGAGATCACCGGCATGGTCGAAAAGCCGCCGCAGGGAACGGCGCCGAGTAATTTCATCATCTCGGGCCGTTACATTCTCGAACCTGAGATTTTCGACCTGCTGGAAAGGGGCGAGAAAGGCGCGGGCGGCGAAATCCAGCTCACGGACGCCATGATCCATCTCGCCAAGGAGCGCCCTTTCCATGGCGTTCACTTCGACGGCCGCACCTATGACACGGGCTCGAAGCTCGGCTTCCTCGCGGCGAATGTCGCTTTCGGTCTGGCCCGGCCGGATGTGGCCGACGGGCTGCGCGCGGAATTGAAGAAGCTGCTGGGCTAATCATCCTCTCGAGCGGGGCTCATGCCCCGCTTGTCCGCGGGGCAAGGGCGCCAGCGCCAGGCTGTTATCTTGGATGTCGGGGCGATGCAGTCCCTATTGTTCTAACCGACGTCGCGCCACTGCAAACGCCTCGACAAGCATGAGCCGATCGGCGTCGTGCGCTTCAAACCAGCTTACGTCGTTGTCATCGCCCTGAGGTTGGTCGAGACCCCAACGAGAGATGCACTGGTCAGCCAATTGCTCGTCGGAATATCTGGCGAGCGATTCAACGGCAATTTTGCACGCATCGCCTGCGCGGCAACCGAGCCATCTGTGAACAATGTCGTTACATCTTATGCGCGCGATCGTCAGACTGGCGGACTGCAACTCTGAGCTCCACATGGCTCCCACCCTTCTGCTCATTTGCGATATTGCCCTAGTGAATTAGAGCGACCCGGCAAGCCGCAAATATGCGTAGGGAACAGGCAGTTGAACATCCACGTTTCAAACGAGGCCCAACTCGGTGAGCAAATCCAGAAGAGTGAAGCAGCATGTCAGCCCCCACCGCAAGCTCTCCCGACTTCAACGAAGCGATTGATCCCCGAGGCGGGGGCTCGGAGTCCGCGGCGCTAGTTGGCGTGATCAACGATCGAGAGGATATCGGCAAAAAAAAGGGCCTTGTGGCCAATACGCTTGAGGCCATTGCCCTGTCTGGTTCAACGGATCAGTTGAGGGGCTATGCCAATGCGGCGCTCGGTGAGACCAAGCTGAGTCTCGGCCTCGCGGTAGGCTCGCCGGAGCTCGCCTTGATGGGAATCGCCCAGAAGGCCCTCGGCGAGGCTCAAAAATACATTGGCGAAGCGAAGATAGCCGGCGAAATAGACGCCCCGAACGTCGAGCCCCCCGAGGCTGCGGCCATAAACTCCCGATAACCACGAGTACGGCCAGCAGCCCGCTCACCCTTTCTTCGGGCGGATCCGAATGATCACGTCGCAGCCGACGATCTCCATGCCCTCGGGCGGCGCCGGCAGACGCGCGAATTCCACCGAGCCGTCCGCCGCGTCGAACATTCGGCCCGTCGCCTCGTCCATGAAGTGATGGTGCGGCGAGGTGCGGGTGTGGAAATAGGTGCGGGGGCCCTGAACGGCTATCTCGCGCAGAAGACCCGCTTGCGCGAACTGGTTCAGCGTGTTGTAGACGGTCGACAGCGACATTGTGAGGCCCGCTTCGCGCGCCTCGGCGTGAAGCGCCTCGGCGCTGACATGGCGGTCGCCTTTGCCGTAGAGCAGCTTGCTGAGCGCCAAGC
>JAMBEQ010000223.1 GCA_024506175.1 Methylocystis sp. | reverse complement strand
TGGACGAAGCTGAGGGAGTGGCTCACGGCGACATGAAGACGCAGGGCGAAGGCGAATGGATGCCTGCGCGGCTTCTGGTCTGCGTCCTTGGGGGCGCCTAGATGATCAAAGCCGGAACCCAGACTTGCAGTCCTGGAATTCGAAGACAAGAGTCGGAGCGGAGTTAAATCTTGGATAAGAGCGTCATCATCGTTTGCCCCCAATGCGGCAGCCTGAACAAGGCGCCGGACTCCAAGCTTCATCCCGGCAATCTACCCAACTGCGGTCGGTGTCACGCCCCGCTCTTCGACGGCCACCCGGCCGAACTCGGGAGCGCAGAGGACTTCGATCGAATGATCGGCAAGACGGAGCTTCCGGTTCTGGTCGACTTCTGGGCTGGATGGTGCGGACCGTGCCGCGCGATGGCCCCGGAATTCGAGGCCGCCGCGCGCGACCTCGAGCCGACGGCGCGCCTCGCCAAGCTCGACACCGAGTGCGTCCCCGAGATCGCCGCCCGCTTCGGCATCCAAAGCATTCCGACGATGATCCTCTTTTCGCGCGGACGTGAGATCAAAAGACAAAGCGGGGCTCTTGGCCGCAGCGCGATTATCGCGTTCGCACGAAGCGCAAGCTGACCGAGGCGTGCCGGTCCGGCGCCGGGAAATGGAGAGCGCTCAAGCGCTCCCCGCGCCGGCATGCCGCGAGTCTCACATCGAATTTCAGGAAGCGGTCGAACAGCGGCGATTTCCGATAGAGATACGCTTCGACCAGTTCATGCGTCTGCGACTTCTCCGCACTGCGTTCAAGTAGACCGAACCAGAACAGCGGCCGCAGGACGCGGGCCTCGAAGGCCAGCGAGCAGCGGTCCCAAATCCCCGGCTCGACGACTTCCGCCGTCGGGACGGCGCAAAGCCGCGAAAGCCGTTCGGGCGTCTGCCAATCCCATGCGGCGACACTAAGCGACCACGGAACGATGCCGATGTCGCCTTGCGGCCAAGAGCCGAGCAGCCCGCGCCCGAAGTAGGACAAATCAAGCCGCCAGAGCGCCGTATGGAAAAGGATGGCTTGCAGAGGGCCGAACCGCCGCTGGGATAAGCGTTCGCGCGCCGGTGGCGTCGCCGTGAGCGCGCCTTTGCGCCAACGGAACAAGCCGGCGTGCGCCGCCGTTATTAGAATGAAATGCAGAGGCATGAAATCCGGCTCGTTGACGACCTTGTAAAGCGCGAGGGCGCTCGCCTTTTCGTATCCCGGCCACTCTCGAAACGGTCCCGCATGTCGTCGACGACCGCCCTGGCAAGATTGCCCGTGGCGGTCAATTTCAGCCCGTCGCCTTCCGATACGGCTTCGAGAAGGATAATCGCGTTCCGAAGGATGGGGGATACGTCGGCGTCCGCCTCCGTCAGGTCCGGCGAGATCCGCAGGGCGCCGGGCCGGTTCGACGGCTCCTCGCGCAGGGCCTCGAGACTTCTCGGATCCAGCGACAGCCACGCCGGCTCCACAATCCCGAACCATTCCGCCGCGCCGGGAAGGTCCAGTAACGACTGAAACAGCTTGGTCGCTGGGACCACGCGCGCCTCCATTCTCGCATTGGAGCGAGTCGCTCCCCGCGACGGATCCTGATTGAAGGCTTTCCTAGGGGCAAGAGGACGCCTTCGACGTGGGGGGAGATGGGATAACCCTGGAGCCGGGCGATGTGACGGGCGTTGGTGCGCAGGGATGAAGGCCCCGCGCGCAGACTCTTGATCGAGCCCGAGGCTATACGTCCGCCTTCGGCGGTTCGCCCGTCTTAACTTCGATTGTCTTGGCGCTGCTCGCCGCCTCGGCTGGCTTCTTGACGGTGACGTGCAGAACGCCCTTGTCCAAGTGCGCCTCCACTGACCCGTCAGCCGGCGTGAATGGCAACGACATCGAGCGGTAGAACGAACCGTAGCTGCGCTCCTCGACGTGCCAGTCCTTCTCCTCTCTTTTGCTTTCCTGTTTCTTCTCGCCCGAGATCGTGAGTCGGTTGCCGTCCAAGCCTACCTTGATGTCCTTCTCCTCGACGCCCGGAAGCTCAGCCGTGACTTCCATTGCATTGGCGGTCTCGGCGACATTCACCGCAGGCGCTCTGGCGCCGACGTTCAAGGTCGGAAGGCCGCTGTCGAACATGCGAAACGCGTCCTCCATCTCCCGTCGAAGCGAACGGAACGGGTCAACGTCTTGACGGGACCAAAGGCTCGGCAATCTCATTGCGCCCTCCTTGGAATTGCGAACATCCCAAAAGGCGGGAAAATGTTCCCGCACCTGAAATTAGGCGAGCGAATTATAACGTCGATGACGCCTCACGGTCTCCTACTCGCGTTGTCGCAGCGCTCGATCAGTTTCCTTTGAAACTGGAAGCCTGACATCGGCGTTTTCCCGGTCCGGGGTTGATTGACGGTCGGTATCGATGCCGGTTCGAGGCGGTGTCCGAGTTCGGGATTGGCGGGACGCATCAAGGACGAAACGGGATCGAATCGCGGCTGCGAAATCGGCTGGAATAAGAGGTGTCGAATTCGTTTCTTGAGAACGCAGGCCACGGCGTTGAGCCATCCGCCCAGCATCATCCAGCTTTGACGCCCACATGCACTGCAAGCCACACCGTCGGCTCGTTGGCGTCCGTCCATTCGACGCGATGCCGAGCATGGGCCGGGATCTCCACGTAATCGCCCGGGCTCTGGTGCAAACAGCGGAAGCGGGGCATATTCTCTGGCGAACGCGCTGAGCCGAGGACCTGCATCCATATGCTGAGTATTGAAGAACTCTTCAGAGGCCGCCATTTCGAACGGGAGATCATCATTGAACAGGATCATCGCTCGATCAAGCTTCGCTTGGGCCCAATGCTTGGCTTGAAGCGGTTCCGAACTGCCTCGATCATCATCGCTGGTATCGAACTCATGCACCGGATCAGGAAAGATCAGTTCAAAGTCGGAGTGCTTCGCATCAAAGACACACGTGCGCCCGATATATGGAACGCCGTGCTCGCTGCATGACCTCCGCTCATCTCCTCTGCCATTCATCGTGCCGTCCCGGAAAATTTGCACCAGAGCCGTTCTCACGCCTTCAGCAAATCCGAGGCAATTGCTCCCCGGCGAGCCAATCGACGATGCGCGCGCCGCCGAAGGACGAGGTCATTTGCACGAAGCGCCGCTCGTCCTCCACGGCCGCGCCGATGATGGCGGCGTCGCGGCCGAGCGGATGGGCGCGCATCGCCTCGAGCAGCGCCGGCGCGGCCTCGGGCGCGACGACTGCGATGAGCTTTCCCTCATTCGCGACATTGAGCGGATCGAGGCCGAGCAGCTCGCAAGCCGCCGCCACTTCGGGCTTCACAGGAAGCGCTGACTCCGCGATGCGGAACCCGACGCGCGATTGCTGCGCGATCTCGTTCAGCGTCGCGGCGAGGCCGCCGCGGGTCGGACCGCGCATGAGCCGCAGCGAGGCGCCGGCCGCCGCGACCATTTCCGCGACGAGCCCATGCAGGGGAGCGGAGTCGGAGACGATCTCGCAGTCGAACTCCAGATTCTCGCGCTTCGACATGACCGCGACGCCGTGGTCTCCGATCGAGCCGGAGAGAAGCAGCGCATCGCCCGGCCGCGCCTTGTCGCCGGAAAGATCGAGCCCTTCGGGAACGATCCCGACGCCCGCGGTCGTGATGAAGACGCCGTCCGCCTTGCCGCGCTCGACGACCTTGGTGTCGCCCGTGATCACCGGCACGCCGGCCGCACGCGAGGCGGCGCCCATGCTCTGCGCAATGCGCGCGAGATCGGAAAGCGGGAAACCTTCCTCGATGATGAAGCTCGTGGAGAGATAAAGGGGCTTGGCGCCCGACATGGCGATGTCGTTCACCGTTCCGTGCACCGCGAGCGAGCCGATGTCGCCGCCGGGGAAAAACAGAGGCGAGACGACAAAGGCGTCGGTCGTCATCGCCATGCGGCCCTTGACCACGTCGAAGAGCGACTGATCATTGCCCTGCCGCAGCCAGTCGTTGTCGAGCGCGTCGTGGAAAACATCGGCGATAAGCTGCGCCATCGCCCGCCCGCCGGCGCCATGCGAAAGATCGACCCGCCCATTCTCTGTATCGAGCTTCCGCCGATAGGCCTTGATGGTCACGAGGCGATCCTCTGAGTCTCGAAGCGGCGATAGGTCCATTGCGCGGCGCACGCGCCCTCGGATGACACCATGCAGGAGCCCATCGGCGTCTCCGGCGTGCAGACCGTGCCGAAGAGCTTGCAGTCGTGCGGCCGCTTGGCGCCGCGCAGGATGGCGCCGCATTCGCAGGCGGGATTATCCTTCGCGCTGGGCGTCTCGACGCCGAAGCGGCGCTCGGCGTCATAGGCGGCGTAAGCGTCGCGCAGATGGAGAGCGCTCGAAGGGACCTCGCCCAGCCCGCGCCATTCGAAAGACTCGCGAAGCTCGAAGATGTCCGCGACCTCGGCCTGCGCCTTGAGATTGCCGTCCGGCGCCACTGCGCGGCCGTATTGGTTTTCGACCTCGCACCGCCCTTCGTTCAGCTGCCGCACGAGCATGACGATCGATTGCATCACGTCGAGCGGCTCGAAGCCGGAGATGACGATCGGCTTGCCGAATTGCTCCGCGACAAAGCGGTAGGGATGCACGCCGATAACGGCGGAGACATGCGACGGCCCGACGAAGCCGTCGATCTCGACGCCCTCGCCTTCGCCGGCCAGGATCGCGCGCATGGCCGCGGGCGTCAGCACATGGTTGCAGAACACGCTAAAGTTCGACAGCTTCTTTTGCGCGGCGAGCCTGATGGCGAGCGCCGTCGGCGGCGTGGTGGTCTCGAAGCCGATGGCGAAGAACGCAACTTCGCGCGCGGGCTCGGCTTCGGCGATGCGAATGGCGTCGAGCGTGGAATAGACCATGCGGATGTCTGCGCCTGCCGCCTTCGCCTTGATCAGGCTCATGCCGCCGGAGGCCGGCACGCGCATGAGATCGGCGTAGGTGCAGAGCGTCACCTTGGGATTTCGCGCCAGCGCAATCGCGGCGTCGATGCGGCCGATTGGAAGCACGCAGACGGGACATCCCGGCCCATGGATCATGCGCACATTGGGCGGCAGCAGATCTTCGAGCCCATAACGCGAAATGGCGTGGGTGTGCCCGCCGCAGAACTCCATGAAGCGATAGTCGCGGTCGCTGTGCGCGATCGTCGCAAGCGTGCGCGCCATGCCGCGCGCGAGCTCGCCGTCGCGATATTCGTCGACGTATTTCATGGGCTCGTTCCGGCGAACTCGCGAATCATGGCGAGCGTGCGCTCGGCTTCTTGCGCATCAACCTTGGAGAGCGCGAAGCCGACGTGCAGGATCACATAGTCGCCCACGGAAACATCGTCGACCAGCGCGAGGGAGATCGTCTTTGTGACGCCGTCGAGCGAGACTTTCGCCATCTGGTCGGGCAGAAGCTCGATAACGCGCACGGGGATGGCTAGGCACATGCCGTGCTCTCTTTCTCTCTTTCGCCGACCGCGAAAGCGGCGCGCGCCATCGCGGCCTGTCCCAGCGACAGGCCGCCGTCATTGCATGGAACGGCCCGCGCCAGCAAAGGAAAAAGCCCGCGCGAACGCAAGGCTCCCGCGAGGCCTTCAGCAAGTATGCGGTTCATCATGCAGCCGCCTCCGAGCGCGACGCGTGATTGTCCCTGCGCTTGCGCCGCAGCGGCGATCCATTCCGCGCAGCCCTCGATCAGAGCGCCGTGGAAATATTCCGCCGCCTCGCGCGGGCTCGGGCGCCCGGTCGCGATGAAAGCGAGAACGGGCGCGAAATCCAGAACCGCCTTGCGGATCGCGAAGCTCCCGGGCAGAGCGCGCGGGGTTTCGACGAGCGCTTCGAACGCCATCGCCGCCTGTCCTTCGTAGCGCTGCTCGAGACAAACGCCTGCAAGCGCCGCCGCCGCGTCGAAGAGCCGCCCCATGCTGGTGGTCTTGGGCGCCATGCCGCGACGCAGACTCTCCGCGATCTTCGCGGAAAGGGGCGTCTCGGGAAACAACCGCTCAGCGAGATCGAGCCGGCCGACGGCGCCGAGCGCGGCGATCCCCATGCGCCAGGGCTCGCGCGCGGCGCGGTCGCCGCCCGGCAGCGCGAGCGGGGCGAGATGGCCGAGCCGCTTCCAGGCCGCGCCCTCGACCAGCATCAGCTCGCCGCCCCAGGCCCCGCGGTCGTCGCCCATGCCGTAGCCGTCGAGAGCGACGCCAAGCATCGGTCCCGAGACGACATGCTCCGCAGCGAGCGCCGCAATATGCGCGGCATGATGCTGCGCGCGCAGGAGCGGCAGAGCCATCTCCTCCGCGATGCGCGTGGAATAGAAATCCGGGTGAAAATCGCAGGCGACGGCCTCAGGCTCCACATCGAGAATGGAGAGGAGATGTCGCAACGTCTCGTGATAGAACCGCACGCTTTCGGCGTCGTCGAGATCGCCGATATGCTGCGAGACGAAAGCCTCGCGCCCGCGCGTCACCGTCACGCTCGTCTTGAGATGCGCGCCCAAGGCGACGACGCTCGGCCCATCCGCGCCGAGATCGATCGGATCGGGCGCGTAACCGCGCGCGCGCCGAAGAAAGGCGGGGGCGCCGTCGACGATCGCCGCAACCGAGTCATCCGCGCGCACGACAATCGAGCGGTCGTGACCAACAATGAGATCGGCGATGGGCGAGAGCCTACGGCGGGCGTCTTCCTCGTCGACGACCAGAGGCTCGCCGCCGGGATTGGCGCTGGTCGCGACGATGACGAAGTCGTTGACCTCTTCCCGCCATGCGCCGCCCGGGGGAAAGCCCGCCGCCGCATGAAACAGAAGATGATGCAAAGGCGCATAGGGAAGCATGACGCCGATGCGGCGCAGACCTGCCACGATCGACGGCGCGAGCGCGTCTTTCGATTTCATCACGACGATTGGGCGGGCGCGCTGTTGGATGAGAGCGAGTTCGCCTTCGCCGGACGCGGCGAAGAGCGCGAGTGAAGCGGCGTTCGCCGCCATGACGGCGAAAGGCTTCGCGTCGCGTTCCTTGCGGCGACGCAGCTCGGCGACGGCCGCTTCATTGCGCGCGTCGCACATCAGATGATAGCCGCCGACGCCCTTCACCGCGACAATGGCGCCGGCGCGTATCTTCTCGACAATGAGCCCGGGATCTACGTCGAGGCATGGGCCGCACTTCGAACAGGCGATCGTCTCGGCGTGAAAGCGCCGGCTCTTGGGATCGGCGTAATCGCGTGCGCAATCCGGGCACATGGCGAAACGCGCCATGGAAGTCTGCCGCCGGTCATATGGCAACGACGCGGCGATGGTGAAGCGCGGCCCGCAGTGGGTGCAGGTGATGAAGGGATAAAGGTGAAAGCGGCTCGTCGCGTCGAAGAGTTCCTCGAGGCAAGCCTCGCAGGTTGCGGCGTCTGCGACGATGCGCGTATGGCTTCCGCCGCCCGCGCTTTCGCGGATCGAAAAGCCCTGCTCGCCGCATAAGCCGATCCGCTCGACTTGGATGGAGTCGATTTTCGCGAGCGGCGGCTTTTCCTGCCGCAGCGCAGTTAGAAAGTCCTCGCGCCGCTCCCCTTCGATTTCGAGAAGCACGCCCTCGCCGTCGTTTTGCACAAAGCCGCTCAGGCCGTAACGCGCAGCAAGGCCATGCGCGAAAGGTCGGAAGCCCACGCCCTGCACCGCCCCGCGCACACGAATGCGGAGCCGCGCATTCGACTCGCGTGAAGCGGCCGCGGCAAGGCTCATGCGGTTCATCCCACTGTCGCCCCCGCGGCGGCGCGCGCGGCGCGGGCCTCGATCCAGGCGTAAAGCGCAGCCATGCCCTCGCCGGTCTGCGCCGAGACGACAAGAGTCTGCAGATGCGGATTGACCTTCAGCGCATTGGCGAGACATCTGCCGACATCGAAGGTCAGATGCGGCAGCAGATCGGACTTGTTCAGCAGCATGAGATCGGCGGCGGCGAACATATCCGGATATTTGAGCGGCTTGTCCTCGCCTTCCGTTACCGAGAGCACGACGACCTTGTGCGCTTCGCCGAGGTCGAAAGCCGCAGGGCAAACGAGATTGCCGACGTTCTCGATAAAGAGCACGCCACCCTTTTTCAGCGCCAGACTCTCGAGCGCGTGGCCCACCATATGCGCGTCGAGGTGGCAGCCCTTGCCGGTGTTGATTTGGATCGCCGGCGCGCCTGTCGCCCGAATGCGCTCCGCGTCGTTCGAGGTCTGCTGATCGCCCTCGATGACGGC
>JAMBEQ010000222.1 GCA_024506175.1 Methylocystis sp. | reverse complement strand
AATCGCCACCAATCTTGCTGGCCGTTACGACCTGATCTCGCTCGGCGAGAATTGCTTCGTAGCGGATCAGGTGGCGCTTGGAGACGAAGAGATTAGACGAGGGTGGATGCGCCTTGAGCCGGTAGAGACAGGCGATCGCGTGTTCATAGGAAACGACGCCGTTGTGCCGCCGGGAGCGACATTGCCGTCGGACTCCTTGATCGGCGTGAAATCCAAGCCGCCGGCGGGGCAAAAGGTAAAAAGCGGCGAGACGTGGTTCGGCTCGCCGCCAATCCTCATGCCTGCGCGGCAGAGAATGGATGCAGCCGACGTTGCTCTGACGTTCAAGCCGACGCGGTTGAGAAGGTGGGGGAGAGCGGCCTACGAAGCGCTCAACATCTCATTGCCGTCGATGCTCTACATTACGTTCGGCACCTGGGCTGTCGAAATCTTTGGCGAAAAGCTCGTTGCGAAGGATTATCTCGGATTCGCCGGGCTTTTCGTATTGGCCTCGACGCTAATCCCTATCGCCGTCATGCTCGTGGCCGCCGGAGTCAAATGGACGAGCATGGGGCGCTACGAGCCCCAAGTGCGGCCGATGTGGTCGTTCTGGGCGATTCGCAACGAGACCAGCACGGTATTGTACTGGGGGATGACGGGTCATATCTTGCTCGAACATTTGCGCGGGACGCCGTTTCTGCCGTGGGTGTTGCGCGTATTCGGCGCAAAATTCGGCAAGGGCGTCTATATGGATATGACGGATCTCACCGAATTCGATTGCGTGAAAGTTGGAGATTACTGCGCCCTCAACATGGGCAGCGCGCTCCAAACGCATCTGTACGAAGACCGGTTGATGAAGATCGGGTCGATCGAGGTCGGGGAAGGCGTCACTCTGGGCCCGGGCTCGACGATTCTGTACGATACAAGGGTTGGCGATTTTGCCCGGCTCGGGCCGCTGACTGTCGTCATGAAAGGGGAGAGTATTCCCGGCGCATCGCAGTGGATCGGCTCCCCAGCAGAGCCCAAATAATTATCCGTTTTGATCAATGCTCGATGGTCTCTCTGGCCACGCAAAATGCTGCCTGAAACGCCAGCACCGTATCCAGGCAGTCGAACAAAATTTGGTGATCTGCGGCCGAGGGCGCGCGGAATAGCAGCGCGAACGCCGCACCGGCAAGACCAATCAAGGCGGAATTTCGAGCCGATAGCCAGGTTCCTTTTACTAAAGGCTCCCCTGACTTTCGAAATCTGAACAATAAAGCGGCTTCCAGCATTGTGCCGGCAGCGAAAGTCAGAGCGGAAATTGGCGAATTGACCGCCGTCTCCGGCGCTCTCCAAATGATCTCGCACCAGATGTCATAGGAGCCCTGGCACCCTGCAACAGCAAGGACAAGCGAAAGCATGAATGCCGCCGCGCGCTCGAAAATGACCCCACGGCCGAAAGAGACAGCGACTAATCCGTAGATGACGGTGTCATAGATCCAAGTAACCCCATCCTCCAGATAGGCGCCTGAGGCAGTCAGCCAGTCAAAGGCGGCGGTCGTAATGCAAAATAACAAGGCGGCAGCTGAGATCAGCCACAGCGCTTTCAAAAACCGCCGGCCGTCGTTTGTCTCCCGGAGACTTGCACCTTGCGAGGTTTCAGTCATCGGTCGCCGCCTCCGCCGCAGCGCTACAGACGCCTTCGATCAGAGCTAAAGCCCATCGACTCGCCGCATGTAACGCGAGTGTTCTGCATTTATGCCCTCATCTCTCTCAAGCAAGCTTGGGACCATTGTTCGCTGTCGGCCGAGCGAATTGCCTCCATATCGCTACATCGCCACGCGCATATGCGGGTTTTTCTAAGTGTTCAAAACGGGAGCTGAACGCTCACACCGCCCCCATAATTGGACGTGACCGCGTTGCCGTTCGATTGATACACAACGCCTGCTTGGTAAGGACCCGGTCCGGTCGGGCGCGGATTGACATTGGCTGTCGGCTTGATCGCCACGTCATTGGGCGGGCTGCTGTGCTGGGCGGAGCCCGCGGAGGGCAGTGGCAGAGCATCCTGTCCGCCCTCCCCGAAACAGACGGGATCGTCCTTCCAGGTTCCTCGCGGGCACGGAGCCGCTTCCGGCTTTGCCTCTCTCTTGGAATGCGCTTTCGTCGCCATGGCGCGCGGAGTCCGGGTCGTCTTGGCGGCTGGCGACTGTGTTTGAGTTCGCTCATCCAGCGCCTGCGCCGCAGCGAACCCCGGGAATAACAAGATAGCAGCAATAAGCTTTATCAGGCGATGATCCATGGCCATTCTCAGGAGCGCTAGCGCGGATATCTAAGGGCGGCTTTGCGGTGGTTTTATGATCTGATAGGGCATTGACCTCACCGAACCTTAGCCGCGCTGAAAAAGCGCTTGATCCAGGTCCCCTATGATTCGCCTCGAAAACATCAGCAAGCAAAATGGCTCCCAATTACTCTTCATCGAGGCGTCTGCGTCGCTCATGAAGGGCGAGAAGGTCGGGCTTGTCGGCCCTAACGGCGCGGGCAAGTCGACGCTTTTTCGCATGGTCGCCGGCCGTGACCTGCCTGACGAAGGCCAGGTCTCGATCGACCGCGGCGTCGTGATTGGCTACTTCAACCAGGACGTTGGTGAAATGTCGGGCCGCAGCGCCGTTGCCGAGGCGATGGACGGGGCGGGGCCGGTCAGCGCCGTGGCGGCGGAGTTGCGTGAGCTCGAGGCCGCCATGGCCGATCCTGACCAAGCCGACGACATGGACGCCATCATCGCGCGCTATGGCGAAGTGCAGGGCCGCTTCGAGGAGCTCGACGGCTATGCGCTAGAGGGGCGCGCGCGCGAGGTTCTCGCCGGGCTCAACTTCAGCCAGGAGATGATGGACGGCGACGTTGGCGCGCTCTCTGGCGGCTGGAAGATGCGCGTTGCGCTCGCCCGTATCCTGCTCATGCGCCCCGACGCCATGCTGCTCGACGAGCCGAGCAACCATCTCGACATCGAAAGCCTCATCTGGCTCGAGGAATTCCTGAAAGGCTACGAGGGCGCGCTGCTCATGACCTCGCACGATCGTGAGTTCATGAATCGCATCGTCTCCAAGGTCATAGAGATCGACGGGGGTGCCTTGAATACGTACTCCGGCGATTACGAATTCTACGAGCAGCAGCGCACGCTCAATGAAAAGCAGCAGCAGGCGCAATTCGAGCGCCAGCAAGCGATGCTTTCGAAAGAGATCAAGTTCATCGAGCGCTTCAAGGCGCGCGCCTCGCATGCCGCGCAGGTGCAGAGCCGCGTGAAGAAGCTCGAAAAGATCGAGAAGATCGAGCCGCCTAAGCGGCGTCAGACGATCCTCTTCGAGTTCAAGCCGGCGCCGCGCTCGGGCGAAGACGTCGCGACGCTGAAGAGTGTCGTCAAGAGCTATGGCAGCCGATCCATCTATGAAGGGTTCGATTTTGCCGTGCGCCGCAAGGAGCGCTGGTGCGTCATGGGCGTGAATGGCGCCGGCAAATCGACGCTCTTGAAGCTGATTGCCGGAGCCGCCCAGCCGGACGCCGGCGCGGTGACGATCGGCGCCAGCGTCAAGATGGGCTACTTCGCCCAGCACGCCATGGAGCTGCTCGACGGCGACCGCACGGTCTTTGAGACGCTGGAAGACGCCTTCCCGCAGGCGGGGCAGGGGTCGCTTCGCACGCTCGCCGGCTGTTTCGGCTTTTCGGGAGACGAGGCGGAGAAGAAGTGCCGCGTCCTTTCCGGCGGCGAGAAGGCGCGGCTCGTTATGGCGAAGATGCTTTACGATCCCCCGAACTTTCTCGTGCTCGACGAGCCGACGAACCATCTCGATCTTGCGACGAAGGAGATGCTCATCACGGCGCTCGCGAGTTACGAGGGCGCCATGCTCTTCGTCTCTCACGACCGGCGATTTCTGGCCGCGCTCTC
>JAMBEQ010000221.1 GCA_024506175.1 Methylocystis sp. | reverse complement strand
TTGTTGGCGACGTAGTAATCCTCGGTCAGCATTTGGCCCGAGACATAGAAGGCGACCGAGTCCGGCCCATGCTCCTTGATCGTCTCGCGAAAACGTCGGGCAACGAGGCCGATGGCTTCGCTCCAAGACTCCGGCGCGCCGTCGATCGTCGGATGCAACAGCCGCCCTTCGAGCGTGAGCGTCTCAGCGAGCGCCGCGCCCTTGACGCAGAGCCGCCCGAAGTTCGCAGGATGCGTCTTATCGCCCGCGATCTCGACTTCGCCCGAGGGCGCGATGCCCGCCTCGACGCCACAACCCGTGCCGCAATAGGGGCAGGTCGTGTGCACGATGCGCGGGCCGGCGCTCATGGCGTCACCGCTGCGGTCATCTCGAGATAGATGCGACCCTTTTCGACCTTGACCGGAAAGCGCCGCGCGCAGCCGCGATCGGCGCCCGTGGCTTCGCCGTTTTCGAGATCGATGATCCAGTTGTGCAGGGGACAAGCGACCTTGCGGCCGTGCACGATGCCCTCGCTCAATGGGCCGCCCTTATGCGGGCAACGATTCTCCAGCGCAAAGATTTCGTCGTTTGCAGTGCGGAACACCCCGATGTCGCGTCGGGGCGTCTTCACAACGCGCGCGCCGCGCACCGGGATTTGCTCGATTGGGCCGATGTCGAACCAGTTCGGGGAGACGGCGTTCATTTTAAGCGCTCCTCATTCGGCGGCGACGGCCAGCTCGACGGGCGCCTCGATCGGCGCGACCACGGCGAGCGGCGTGAACTCCTTGGCGCCGAAGCCGGCGGCGCGCTCGGCCCAGGGATCCTTGCGCACGGCGCGCTGCGAGATCAGGAAGCGCTGGTATAGCGCCGTGCGCGTTTCATGGTCCTCCATGATCATGTGGCGCACACGCTCGAGCCCAACCTTCTCGACCCATTTGTAGAGGCGGTCGAGATAGGCGGCCTCCTCGCGATAGAGCTGCATGACCGCCGCGACATGTTCGAGCGCCTCTTCCTCTGTTTCGACGTGGCCGAGCAGGTCGGTCGCGCGCACATGCAAGCCCGCGGCGCCGGCGATGTGTATGTCGTAGCCAGAGTCGACGCAGACGACGCCGATGTCCTTGACCGTCGCCTCGGCGCAGTTGCGCGGGCAGCCCGAGACCGCCAGTTTGACCTTGGCAGGCGTCCATGAGCCGCAGAGCAGCCTCTCCATCTTGACGCCGAGTCCGGTCGAGTCTTGCGTGCCGAAGCGGCACCACTCCTTGCCGACGCATGTTTTGACTGTGCGTAGCGCCTTCGCATAGGCGTGCCCCGAGACGAGGCCTGCGGCGTTGAGATACGCCCAGACGGCGGGCAGGTCTTCCTTCCTGACGCCCAGGAGATCGATGCGCTGGCCGCCGGTGACCTTGACCGTCGGAATCTTGAACTTGTCGGCGACGTCGGCTATGGCGCGCAACTCGTTCGGCGTCGTGAGCCCGCCCCACATGCGTGGCACGACCGAGAAGGTGCCGTCCTTCTGGATGTTGGCGTGCGCGCGCTCATTGATGAAGCGCGACTGTGCGTCGTCCTTGTAGTCGAGTGGGAAGGCGCAAAGCAGGTAATAGTTCAGCGCCGGCCGGCACGAGGGGCAACCGCAGGAGGTCTTCCAGACGAGCTCCTGCATCACCGCCGGCATGGAGTCGAGATGGCGCGAGACGATGAGTCCGCGCACTTCCTCATGAGTGAGGTCGGTGCATTTGCACATCGGCTTGCGCTTGGCCGCTTCGTAGCCTTCGCCGAGCGTGCTCGCGATCAGCGCTTCGACCTTGGTCGTGCATTGGCCGCACGAGGCCGAGGCCTTGGTTTGCGCGCGCACTTCGTCCAAAGACGTAAGGCCATTCTTCGTGATCGCCGTGACAATCGTTCTCTTGCAGACGCCGTTGCAGCCGCAGATTTCCGCATCATCCGGCAAGGCCGCGGCGGCCGCCGTAGGCTCCAGGGGCGCGCCTCCTTGAAAAGATTGGCCAAAGATCAGCGCGTCGCGCATCGCGCTGACGTCGGTCTCCTTCTTCAGGAGATCCAACAGCCACGCGCCGTCGTCGGTCTCGCCATAGAGCACCGCACCCTTGACGCGATCGTCCTTTAGCACGATTCGCTTGTAGATTCCACGCTGGGGGTCGCGCAGCACGATCTCGTCGCTGTCGTCACCTTCCGAAAAATCACCGGCAGAGAAGAGATCGATGCCGGAGACTTTGAGCTTGGTGGACGTGACCGAGCCCCTATACGCGGCGCTGCTCTCGCCGGCGAGCTGCGCGGCGACGACCTTGGCCATCTCGAACAGCGGCGCGACAAGGCCATAGCAGAGGCCGCGATGCTCGACGCATTCGCCGACCGCGTAAA
>JAMBEQ010000220.1 GCA_024506175.1 Methylocystis sp. | reverse complement strand
TCACCCATCGATTCGGCATCGAACAGGCGGAGAAGGCCTACGAGCTGATGGAGCGCGGCGAGCCGCATATCGCCATGTTGCTGACCTATCCCGACCAAGTCGGCCGCACGATTGAACGGAAAATCGTGCAAAAGCCCGCGCCGAAAAGAGACAGCGTCGGTGTCGCCTTTCTCGGAATGGGAAACTACGCCAAGGGCGTGCTGTTGCCGGCGGTGCGCAAGGCGGGCGGCGCGGTTCTAACGACCATCGTCACCTCCACCGGCATCAGCGCTGGCCACGCTTCCGACAAACACGGCTTTGCGGTGGCGGCAACCGATCCGGCGGTGGCCTTCGAGGATCCGGCGACCGACGCCATCTTCATTGCGACGCGCCACGATACGCATGCGAACATGACGGCCGCCGCGCTGCGCGCCGGCAAGCACGTGTTCTGCGAGAAGCCGCTGGCGATCGACGCGGACGGTCTCGCCGCCGTAATGGACGCTGCAGAGGCCACGGACACGCTGCTGACCGTTGGCTTCAATCGCCGCTTCGCGCCATTGCTCGTCAAGACCAAGGCGGCGCTCGAACCGCGCTCGGGCCCGCTCGTCATGCTCTATCGAGTCAACGCTGGCCGCATTCCCGCCGAAAACTGGACGCAGCGCGCCGAAGGTGGCGGACGCATCCTCGGTGAAGTCTGCCATTTTGTAGACGCCATGACCTTCCTGTGCGGGGCGCTGCCAAACAATGCGCAGGCAGTCTCGGCGCGTGGGCATGACGACGCTGTGTCCGTGCTTTTGACCTTCGCCGATGGCTCGACCGGGACGATCGTCTACTCCTCCCTAGGCGATCCCTCCGTGCCAAAGGAATATCTCGAAGTCTTCGCCGATGGACGGGTTGCTCGTCTTGACGACTATCGCAGCCTGGCGCTGACACGTGGCGGCAAGCAGACGCGCGAATCCGGAACGCAGGACAAGGGACAATCGGCGCTCGTCGCCGCGTTTTTGAAGGCCGCGGCAACCGGCGGGCCAGCGCCGATCCCGCTCACGGAATTGTATGCGGTATCGGAAGCGACGCTAGCGATCGAAGAAGCGCTTCGGCGCGGTGAGGAGATTGCCGTCAACGCTGCGGGCGAAGAGCGCGCGGCCGCGGCTGTGTCGTAAGCGAAGGAGCCCGGCCTGTGGGGGCAGACACCATGTCGACCGGAACCGTTTCCCGCATGGGCACCAGTGCGCCGAGATGGCGCCGGGTTCTCTTCCGCCTGTTTGCGCATCGCTATTTCCGCAGACGGCTGAAGACGGCGGATGGCTCCTGCGACGTCTATGTAACCGCGGGGGCGCAACTAAGCGTGCTGCATCCGTGCGGCGTGCGCATCGATCCGGTCCACACGCGCTTCATCGCGCGCTGGGTCAAGCCGGACTCCGTCATCTGGGACGTGGGCGCCAATATGGGTCTGTTCGCGCTGCCGGCCGCTCTCAAGGCGCATAAGGGCGAAGTCTATACGTTCGAGCCTGATTCCGAACTAGCCTCCAATCTACTGCGGTCGCTGCGGCGGCCGGCCAGCGCCGGCCTGCGGGTGACGTTGATGCCCTTCGCGCTGTCCGACAGGGACGAGCTCGCTAATTTCCTCATCGCCGCGCACGGCACGTCCATGAACAAGCTAGCCGGCGTCGGCGAGTGGCACGATAATATCTTCCAGGCCGAGGAGAGCCGCACCGTCGTGACCTTGCGCATCGACACCGTCGCCAGGCATCTTCGTCCGCCGGATATCATTAAGATCGACGTGGAAGGCGCGGAAATGCGTGTTCTCGAAGGCGGGCGCGAGACGATTTCAAAGGCGCGACCCGTGATGTTGATTGAGGGTCCGCAGGAACTCGCTGACGCGATGAAAGCCTATCTCGACAGCCTCGATTATTTGATTGTTGATGGGCACAAAGAAACAGAAGAACTTATCAACCACACGGTCTGGGACACAGTGGCCATTCCACGCGAGAAGTGGAATGGCTGAGGACCTCTTCGTGTCGCCAGCCGCACTCGGAGACTTCGGGCCGGAGGCCAGCAAGCTTTCGATAACCGTCATCATTCTTAGCTTTAATGAAGAGATTCATATCGAGCGCTGCCTCACGCGTATCGCACCGCTGGTTGAACGCATCGTCGTCGTCGACAGCTTTTCAACCGACAGCACAGTCGAGATCGCGCGCCACCTCGGCGCGGAAGTGCTGCAGCACGCCTGGAAGAATTATTCCGACCAGTTCCAGTGGGGGCTCGACAACGCGAAACCTACGAGCGAATGGGTCATGCGACTCGATAGCGACGAATATATCGAACTGGGCGCGCAGGACGCGCTGCGTCGTCTCCTCCCGACACTCGACGACGAAACGACTGGTCTCACTTTCAAGCTGAAGGTCGTTTTCCGCGAGCGCTTCATCCGGCACGGGCGATATTATTCGAGCGTGTTGTTGCGAATCTGGCGGAACGGCGTCGGCCAGATTGAACAGCGCTGGATGGACGAACACATCGTTCTCTCGCGTGGTACGACTCGCCACGTTGAAGGCGGCGACCTAGTTGACCACAATCTCAATGACATCGGGTGGTGGACGGACAAGCACAATCGCTACGCCACCCGCCACATGGTCGATTTCATCAATCGGGAATACGGCCTTTTCAACGAGGACGAGCGCATCCAGGAGACAGCCGCTGCAGCGCGCCGCAAGCGTTTCCTCAAGAATTCCGTTTACGGCCGCGCGCCGATCTATCTGCGCGCCGTGCTCTTCTATCTTTACCGCTACTTTGTCCGGCTCGGATTCCTCGACGGTAAGGAAGGCTTTCTGTTCCACTTCCTGCACGGCTTCTGGGTCTACATGCTAATCGACGCCAAGATTGAAGAAGCGCGCATGTTCATCGCCAAGCACGGCGTCGAAGCGTTCAAGACGCATCTGCGCGTCCATCACAAAATCGAGCTATGAGCGGCAGGAAGCCAAGCGCGGGCGCGCGCAAGCGCCCGATCGTGGCGATCGCCATGGGCGCTTTCTGGCCGGGCAACGAATCGAGCGGCCCGAACATCAGTCTCGTAGGACTGTGCCGCGCACTGGCCGACGACTTCGAATTCAAGATCCTTGCGCGCGACAGGGCGTTCGGCGCGCAGGGGGCGGCTGCACCGTCTGGTCGATGGCGCGATCTCGGGTATGCCGAGGCGCGGGCATTTGAGATCGGGCTCGCAGGTGCGCGCGGGCTGCGCGAGGCGTTGCAGGAGACTCAATATGATCTTCTCTGGCTTAGCGGCTTCTTCGACCGCGAGTTCACGATCCCCGCGCTGGCGTTGCGCCGCCTCGGACTTGCGCAGCGCAAGCCGACGCTGCTCTCGCCACGAGGCGAATTCGCCGACGGCGCGCTCGGCCTGAAATCCTTGCGCAAGCAGGTGTGGCTCGCCGCAAGCCGCGCCGGCTTCCTCACCGATGTGACCTTGCATGCGACGAGCGCTCACGAGCGCGCCGACATCGAAACACAATGCAGCTGGGCGAAGAGCGTCGTCGATGCGCCCAACGTGCGCGCGAACATCGCGCCGCCCCCGCGAGTAGATGCGCCGATGAGCAAGGACCATCCACTGCGGCTCGCCTTTCTCGGCCGGATCAGCCCGGTTAAGAATCTCGATCTCGCGCTCGCAATCCTGTGCGACGTGCGCACCCCTGTCGCGTTCGATATATTCGGGCCGATCAGCGATGCAGTCTACTGGCGCGCCTGCCAGACGGCGATCGCGTCGCTGCCACCCAATGTGACTGTGCGTTACCGCGGAGAGATTCCGAACGAGGCGGTACCTGCGGCCATGACTGAAACCGACGCGCTGCTGCTGCCGACCAAGGGCGAGAATTTCGGCCACGCGATCTACGAGGCGCTTGCCTGCGGCGCACCGGCGCTGATCAGCGATCGCACGCCCTGGCGCGATCTCGAAAGCAGACACGCTGGTTGGGACTTGCCGCTCGATTCGCCACCGCGTTTCGTTGCCGCCATCGAGACTTTCGCAGCCATGTCGGAGGACGAACGGGCCCGCTGGCGCGCGGGCGCGCGCGCGGTGGCGGCCGATTGGATTACGCGCAGCGATGCGGTGGCCGCCAACAGGGCAATGCTGCGCGCGCTGGCCCGCGGCCCGGAATAGCATGGACCGCCGCTTCCGCCGGTGGAGCACCAAAGGAGTCTGAGGCGGGTTTTCGAGGCTCTGGAGATGATCTCGACTTCGAATACCTGATCGCCGACCCCGCCATTGTCCGGACGCAGTAACACGCCAGCGGCGCAAAAGGGGGGCTCAAAATCAAGCTATTGGACGTTCACGAAGCGGTCTAAGCAGGAAAACCCATGTTGCCGTGCGGGGCCTTGGCTGTCATGTGCGCTCCACCCAAACCACTACACGCAACACCATCTGGTCGAATGCTCCTTCAGCAAGCTTAAGCAATGCAGGCGACGCCGAATGCTCGCGCCGCCTTCCCTCGGCGAGAAACGGCTCCTGCTCGAAGCACGCCTCATCGGATCGGAATTATAGTTACTGCAACTAATCTGCGTTTGAGCTCCTATTCAATGCTGATTGACACCCGTACTCACGGCTAGAAGCGTCGGTTCGCCGATGCTTTTAGCCGTGCGTGCCCTGCCGCATAGATTGGCTTCTTGACGTCGCGAAAGAGCGGGCGCGGAAGCTCGCCGCCAACCACAGGCTCGCCGTTCCGGTCTTTCAGAGCTTAAAAGGCGCTGCAGGCTCGACCTTCTGTCCGTCGATGCCAATGGAAAAAGCCAAGGGGCGTTACAATATCGGCCGTGCGCGCCGAGGTCGCCACGCTGGCACCGGAGCCACCCCTGCGCACCCCCGCCGCGCTCTGATCAGCTATCGGCTGAGGAAACGCCCCAAGATCGTGGTGTGGAGGTCGACCACCCTACCCTTAATCGCTGGATAATGAAGTACGCCCCCGTTGTTGCAACGCGGTCACAAACGCTCGGTCGGTTCCAGCTGGCGATTTGACCAGATCTATGCCAGTTTGAAGATATCTTGAAAATATCTGTGCCGAGCAGTCAATAAGGCCGGCACCACGGTTGGCTTCCTGTTTGCGGCCTAGCGGGGCTCACAAAGCCGCCCCGAAGTTCTTACGCAAAGCGGTTGGTAGGGTGCCCGAGAAGATCACGATCGACAAGAGCGGCGCCAACACGGCGGCTGTCGGGAGGTACAATGCGGAGCATGACGCGGACACCGAAAATCCATCAAGCTCGTCGAGCACGATCAACGAGCCGTTAAAAGGCTGACACGCCAACGCTGGGTTTCCAAGTTCTTTCGATCAGCAGCGGGGACACTAGCCGGAGTTAAACGCATGGACATGATCCGCCAAGGCAGAAACGCGCGACGGACAAATTGCCTACACCGAGCGCGCTCGCGGCGTAAACTTTCGCCGTCTTTCCAGCCTGCTTCATCCGCTGCAGAATTTTGCGCCACTGCCTCCGTCACAAATCGCGAAACCAACGGGTGGGAGTTGAAATGACTGATCCTGCGGGCACAAATACGCAAGTCCAATACAACGACAACGGGGTTTTCGGCGCGAGCCCCAATTTGGCATTCGATTCGACGACCAGCGCACTTTCACTGCTGACGGGTGTCTTTTATCAGGATTTCCCGTCGACTTCGCCGACGTCAGGCGCAGGCAAGATATTGTACGACGTCGTGACAAACCCACCGGCCAACGGTGCCGGCGGCTCCGACGCGGACCATTATCGTCTCGTCGTCACGTCTGGTGTGTTCACCAACGGACCGCCGTCGCAGACAAGCTATTCCGACAATGTCTTCGGCATCGGCTGGAACCTGAATAACTCCTTTACTCCGGCCGACCCGTCGAAGCCGTGTGCGAGCTATAGGATCGAGGACAAATATTATCAGGGCGGCGTGTTCGCCTGCGAATTCCATACTGCGATCACGACAATCCAGGGCAATGAACGCCGGCTGATAACAGCGTTCGCCCCGCACAACGATTCGGACGCGGCGCTCTCCGGCGTTACCCTTCAGGCGAATGTTCAGACCCAGAGCGATTATCTCGGCAATCCCTGCGTGAGCTGGAACTTCAACAACGGGACAATTTTTCTTTACAAGCCGCTCGCCTTCTTAGCTTCCAGCAACAATACTCCGGTGCTCCGCCAAGCGAACGCTGCGGGGTCGAGCTATGTGGCGCTGCCCTATATCGACGACGCCGGAAACACCGTCGTGAGCTCCGCGATCGCCACGCCGGTTTCAGGCGGAAACGCCGCCGGACCGATCTTCACGACACGTGGAACGAACACATCCGCTCTGACCGCGACGGCCCCAGGAGCCAATGCGGCGACGTTAAATTTATCCTGCCGCGACGGCACTTCGCAAAAAGCCGGTAGTTTCTCGATCGATGCCTCCGGCAATGTCGTGTTCCGACAAGCCTCCTCCGGCGGCGGCATGTATTTCGACAATAACAATAATCTCATCTTTCGGAACGCCTCAGCGGGCTTCGCGACCATGGCGACGATGACTACGAGCGCGCTAGCGTTGAAGATGCCCGCGGTTCTGCCGACCTATATGGCTGCGACCTTGCCGTCGCCAACCGCGGCGTTGAAAGGCGCGCGCGCCTTCATCAGTGACGCGACGAGCCCTTCCTTTATGAGCGTGGCGGCGGGTGGGGGATCGACCTTCGCGCCGGTCTATTGCGACGGGACTGGATGGTTCTTTGGGTGAAACGCGTGGCGCTACGCGCTAGATGACGTAATGGGCCGGGCACCGCGAGGATAGCCAGAGTGGGTGGCTGCCCCTCAGAATGATGGTGTTTCAAACGGAGTCCGAGCGATCGGCTCCAAGCATCAGGTGAGGAACAGCCCGGAAATGGTGTGTCCTTGAAAGATAGCAGCGTGTGCGTCGTGGGCTTGGCTGGCAAGGTCGCTCGCGAGGTCAAGGTCGCTAGTTGTGAGCTTGCAATAGGTTGTCCATCCGGACCGGACCGAGGAAAGTGGAGTTGCGAAGCTTCACCTTTTTCCGGAGGTCCGGATGAACATTCATAAGAATGCCCGTTTGACGCCGCGGCGCGTAATAGCGCCGTCAGCCGTTTGTCGCGCCGCCAGGTGATCTCGCGATCGAGCAGCAGCGCGAGCCAGTCGTTGCGGTCGAGCCCCTTTGCCTCGTCGGCCTCGGCGAGTTCGACGACCGCCTTGGCCATTCCGTAAGGCCGAGGGCGTGAAGCTGGTTGAGCGTTGGGTGTTCGAGCAGGTCATTGTCTCCTAATGATAATAGCACGATCCGCGGATATTTGGATGAAGGATCGGGGCGGCCTCCGGCGCGTTTTGGCGCGGCTTCCGATCGATGCGTTACAGTTCGCAAAAGTGCGAGTAGCTGTAGCCGCTACCCGGATTGGCGACGATGTATTCGTCCCACAAAATCACCAGAGTGACATGCTTGCGTTTTGGCTCGCGATGCACGCCTGCCCAGTCCGGCTCCTCAACACGCCGATGGCCACGCTTGCCGCGCCGGTTGGCTAGAGCGGTTTCTTCTCAAAGAGGGTCGTAGCCTGCGGCTGCGAAGAAGTTCGCGCATTCCCGCGGGGTGAACTCTTCGAGCAAGGCGCCAATCGTATTCCACAAAGCGTCGACGCTGCGCTCGGCGGCTTTGCGCAGGAGGGCCTTGAGCTTCGAGAAGGCCTTCTCGATCGGGTTGAAGTCGGGGCTGTAGGGCGGCAGGTAAAGCAGCGTCGCGCCGGCCGCCTCGATAGCCTTGCGCACGCCCGCGCCCTTGTGGCTGCCGAGGTTGTCCATCACCACAATGTCGCCCGGCGCGAGCGTCGGGACGAGCACCTGCTCGACATAGGCCTGGAACCAGACGCCGTTGATCGGGCCATCGAGAACCATCGGCGCCGTCAATCCGGACAGGCGCAGCCCGGCGACGAAGGTTGTCGTTTTCCAATGGCCATGGGGCACGGCGGCGCGCAGCCGCTCGCCTCTTGGGGCGCGGCCGTTCTTGCGGGCCATGTTCGTGGTCGCCCAGGTCTCGTCGATGAAGACAAGCTTCTCGGGGTCGAGGTCGAGCTGACCGTCGAACCACGCCTCGCGTCGCTTCACGATGTCCGGGCGGTCCCGCGTGGGCGGTCTTTTTTTCCAGGTGATGTCGTGGGGGTCGAAGAAACGCCACAGCGAGCCGATGCTGAATCCGTGCCCCCGTTCGGCGAGTTGCGCCTGAAGCTCTTTCAGAGTGATGTCGCAGGCCTCTTCCACCAGCGACAGAATTAGGCTTTTGTGCGCGTCGATGCGCGCCGACCAGCGGTCGCCGCCGCGCTTGTAGGAGGCCGGAGTGCCGGTCTCCTTCTGCCTTTGACACCATCGGATGGCGCTTGCCGCGGAGACGCCGAAGCGTTCCGCCGCCTGCCGACGAGACATGCCGCCCGAAACGGCGGCCACCACGCGTTCCCGAAGATCGAGCGAAAGGGTCTTTTTCGACGACATGCCTGCCGGCCTCC
>JAMBEQ010000219.1 GCA_024506175.1 Methylocystis sp. | reverse complement strand
GCCTGTTTCTTCGAGCCCGAGGCCTTGCGTATAGGGGATGCGTCCCGTCGCGATCAGCACGACATCCGCGGCGAGCGTGTCGGAGGTTGCGCCGTCGACGGATGAGTAAGAGACGACGACGCCGTCGCCTTCGCGCCTCACTCCCGTGACCTTCGACGAGAGCTTGAAAGAAAACCCCTGCTTTTCGAGGATTTTCTGGAATCGCGTGGCGATTTCGAGATCGAAGCCCGGCAGCACGCGGTCGAGATATTCGATTGCCGTCACTTGCGCGCCGAGGCGCCGCCAAACCGAGCCGAGCTCCAGCCCGATGACGCCGGCGCCGATGACGACGAGTTTTTGAGGAACCTGCTCCAGCAGCAGCGCGCCGGTGGAGGAAACGATGATTTTTTCATCGACCGGGATGACAGCGCCCTCGGCGTCGCGCAGCGGCGCGACCGCCGACCCGGTGGCGATGACAATGTTTTTCGTCTCGATCGTCTGCGAGGCGCCGTCGGAGCCGGTGACCTCCACCTTGCCAACGCCCGCCAGGCGGCCCACGCCACGATAGGCGTCGACCTTGTTCTTCTTGAACAAAAAGGCAACGCCGTTGACATTCGCGCCGACGGTGTCGTCCTTGTGCTTCATCATCGCCGCAAGATCCAGCTTCGGCGGATCGACAATGACGCCAAGCGGCGCGAGGCCGTGGCCGGCCTCCTCGAACATATGGGAGGCGTGCAGCAGCGCCTTTGAGGGAATGCAGCCAACGTTGAGGCAGGTTCCGCCATAGGTCGGGTCTTCTTCGACGACGGCGGTCTTCAGGCCCAGTTGTGCGGCCCGGATGGCGCAGACATAGCCGCCCGGACCCGAGCCGATCACCACGAGATCATAAGTCATGAAACCCGCTCTTCAAGATTGGCGCCGAACCCGGTTCAATATTGTCTCTTCGAGTAGGATTTCCATCGGAACGTCGGCGGCTCGCTCCCGAGGCCCGCTCAGCCTGCCGCCCAGATAAATATTGCGATGGCGAGGACGCCGATCGCGGTCTGGCCAATCTCGAGCTTGCCCCACAGGTCGATCACCTTGCGCGCCTCATGGGCGGCGTCGGCTCCGATGAGGCCGAGGATGCGATTGTTGAGCGGCACGATCGCCCAATAGGTGTAGGGCCATGACGCGAGAATGACAATCGCCCCGAAAAGCCAGCGGATGTCATCGAGCTCGCGATAGGCAATGAAGCCAAATAAAGCGGCGATCGCCGCCAAACCGGCGAGCACGATGAAGCCGCGATGGTCTGAAGGTTCCCATTCCTTGATCAGCGCGTCGTCGCTCAAGGCGAGACGCGCCGGTTGCTCGACGTAATTCACATAAAGGGATGCGCCAGTGAAAGCGCCTGCGGCGGCGAGCGCGAGTGAGCCCATAATCATGTTTGATCCTCTGGCAGTCGGCAGTCGGGCTTCGGCAGTGGAACTCAAAAGCCAGCAGATCGGGACCGGGTGATCTCCGATCTGCTGATTGTCGCTCACGCGGATTCGATCGCCTCCTCGTCGCAAACGATGCGGGCGTTTTCTTCGGCTTCGGCCGCGACGTCGATCTTGAGAGAGCGGATTGCTTCTTCCTCACGCGCCTTGTCGGTGAAGTGATCGAAGAACATCTTCATCGTGCGGTCGATGCCGTGCGGATTGATGCGGCGGGTGTCTTCCCGATAGAACCGCCCTGCGTTGGGAGACACATTCACGAGGTCGTAGGATGGGAAATAGGCGATGTTGGGCCGCGCCCGGACGACTTCGTCGGCCGCCGCGCGGAGGATCGCCTTTACGGCCGTGTTCGAAACGACGACGTGCCGGTCTTCATAGGTCGCGATAATGCCGACCGGCGATACGCTTAGGATAATCCTAACCTTCGGATTCACCTCGCGAATTCTATCGACGGAGGCAAGGAAGTCTCGCACGACTTCGCTCACCGTCATATTGTAGAATTCATAGACGGTCTCGTCCCATGCGCCGCCGGCGACGCCCGGCGCGAGCTGCAGGATCGCCCCGTCGGGCTTATGGCGCCAGGTCTCGGTGTGGCCGAAGGTGAAAACGAAGACGTCCATCGTTTCCAGCATATCGCGCACGGCGGCGAAATGGCGCTCCCGGTCGGCGCGCATTTCCTCGAGGGTCGCATAGCCGTCGGGCTCGATTCTCGGACGGAAGGGATCGACGAAGCGTCCGTCCTCGGGGCGGTTCCAGTAGTCGAGCGAGGGGGTGAAGCGCCCATAGGCGCGCTCGATCAGCTGCAGCAGCTGGGCAGTCGTGTAGAGATTTCCGTAGCGGCACGAATACATCGAGTAATTGCGCCTGAGCGCTTCCTCCGCGGACATGCCCTGCGGCGGTTTCTCGGCCAGATAATAGGTATAGCCGCTCGTTTGCAGGCGGTGCGCGATTTCCTGCGCAAAGCAGCTTCCGGCCGTGGCCACCCGGTCTTCGCGTGCGATCTTGAACGGCGTCGAAAGGACCGGATCGATGGCGAAAGGCGGCAGGCCGGTCACAGCCTTGCGCCAAAAGCGATGGTCGGGTAGGGAGCTATAGGGGTTGTCCGCCAAGGGCAAACTCCTCGTCGAATTCGAATCGATCTTCGCAAACGGCCTTTGTGGCGCTCATGGCGCGCCGTCGCTTGTGAACGGACCATAGACGCGCCGCCGCCGCTTGTCACCCGCCAGTGGCGGAAGACAGCCGCCGCCGCGAAACCGGTGAATGACCGCATGCTTTCCCAGATCGACAAGCAGATTTTTCGTTCCTGGCGCCAATACGCCATCGAGCCGCAAATCGCCAAGGTGACGGGTCGCACCATTCGAACAACCGGGCCGCGCATCGCGGTCATCGGCAATTGCCAGGCGTTCGGCCTCGCCTACGCGATGAAGGTCATGAATCCGAACGCAGTGGTCGATCATTTTTCTGTCGTCGCGCGCGCCAGGGCCTCGATGGATCTTTTCGCCAAGACGCTCGACACCTACGATTACATCTTTTCGCATGATTTTCTGCATGGTCACGTGCGCGGCGGCGACTCTGAAGAACTGCATCGGCGCTTGCCGAAGGTGACGCCGACGCCAGCGATGACATTCGCGGCCTTTCATCCGGATCTTATCTTTATCCATGACAGTTCGCAGCCGAGTGGGTTCATTTTCGGACCACTGGGCCCCTACCATTCGGCGCTCGCGCTCTTCGCTTTCCACGCAGGCCTATCGGTCGAGGAGGCGCGCGGTTTATTCAATGAGAATGTCATCCAGGCGGTCGGCTATCTCGACGTCTGGAACGAGGCGGCGCGCGAGCTGCTGGAAATGTCAAAGACGCGCTACGGCGTCGATCTTTCGTCCGATCTGATGAACTGGGCGCGCCGCGGCGTCTTCATGTACAGCAACGTGCATCCCAAGAGCTTCGTGCTCTTCGATCTTGCAAAACGGATGTGGGAGAAGGTGGGCCTGACGCCGCCTTCAGCCGATTTCGGCTACTACGAAATTCACGATCTGGCGCGCGCCGAGATCTTCCCCGTCTATCCTGCCGTCGCGCGCGTGTTCGGCGCGCAAGGCGGATATCTATTCAAGCTGCAAAACCATCACATCTCTAGCACGGTCGGCGATTTTCTTACCCTGCCGCAATATCTCTCGGCGTCATTCAAGACCTATGAAAAGGCGGGCGTGGAGCGGCTCGCCAATCAGCGCGTCGAGTCGTGGCTCGCCGACGGGAACACAAAACGCCTTCTCATCGGCCTTGCGCGCGAGAATCTGAAAGCCGGTTTGGCGCCGGCGCTTTGAAGTTGTACTGGGGGCAAGGTAAGCTTGCTGAGCGCGCGTCAGGCTGCTGAAAAAGCCGCGTCCTCTCGTGCCTCGAGACGCCTGCCGCGCAGCGTGAACGGCTTCCGCATCAAAACACTTCGGCCTCATCCTGAGGAGCGAGCGAAGCTCGCGTCTCGAAGGACGAGACCGCCTCGGAGGTTTACCAACCAATTGGGACGCGCCTAAGCGCGCTCATCTCCACCGGGTGTCGTAGCGCGCCAGATCGAATGGCGGCTTATAGGGATGAAGTGGGTTTTCGCCTTCGAAGGGCTTCACCACCGTCAAAATCCGCTCGCGATGCTTCAGCGGAGGGAAGCCGGAGGGGTCGAGATTGCCGGTGTAGCCAACGAGATGCGCGGGATCGACGTTAATCTTCGGGCCCGGCGGCGGCGGACGCATCCAGCTCTGGGAGACGACGTCCATATAGGCCGTCTTCAGCATATGATTCAGGCCCCATTGCGTCGGCACGAAGCAGGATTTCGATGAGTCCGACATATCCCAGTAAAAAGTGTCGGGCCGCAGCTCCAGGGTCGCGTCGCCCTCGAAAACGGCGATCGAATCCTTGTGCATCA
>JAMBEQ010000218.1 GCA_024506175.1 Methylocystis sp. | reverse complement strand
TTTACGGGGAGGTATTTGGGCTCACGACCTCAGATTGCTATTCACCCGATTTGCCCTGCCGCGATTTCCTCTTCGTCGCTTTTCGATTTCCGTCAAAACAACAGGCTCCGCGCGCCGTCGACGACATACTGGACGGCGAGCGAGGCCAACAAAACCCCGATAAGCTTCTCCATAACGACGCTCGCCGACGCGCCGATGAGGCGCTCAACCTGCGGCGCGAGCCGGCAGACGGCCCAGCAGACCGCGATCACCACGAAAATCGCACCGATGAGCGCGGCCAGCCTTATGGGGTCGCCGTGGGCTTCACCCGAGACCAGCAGCGTCGCCGTGATCGCGCCAGGCCCGGCCATTAAAGGGATCGCCAGCGGAAAGGCGGCGATATGGCGCGCGCTTTCGCCGATCGCCTGGGCGGCGGTTGCGGCGTCGCGGCCGATCCGCACGCCAAGCACCATTTCTGAGGCGATGGAAAAGAGCAGCAAGCCCCCGGCGATGCGGAAGGCGGGAAGGGTCACGCCGAGCGCGCGCAACAGCGCCTCGCCGCCGAGCGCGGCGCCTGTGAGGATGAGGAAGGCGTAGAGGCAGGCCCGCCGCGCGATCTGCGCGCGCGCCCCCGGCGTCTCATGAGCCGTCGCGGCGAGGAAGATCGGGGCGAGGCCCGCTGGCTCGACGACGACCAGAAGCGTAATGAAGGCTTCTGTGAGCTTGGGAAGGAAAGTCGCCTCCATCGGCCCTCGCGCCGCTTTTCTTTCCGTTCAGCTAGTGCGCTTGCCGCCTTTGTCGCCGCCGCACGGACCCGCTCCAGCCCTTGTCCGATTGTGCGACGCTTCCTTGATCCCCTCTCAGGAATCGTGCACAAGGCTCGCCTCCAGGCCCGGGCGTTCCGGGCGGCTCACCTATTCCCGGAAGGGTCGAAATGTCGGAGATCTTGCGCGTCGGCATCGCGGGGCTCGGAACCGTCGGCGCGGCGGTGACCCGGCTTCTCCAGCGGCAGGAGCAGGCGCTCACCGCGCGCACCGGCCGCCGCATCGTGGTCGCTGGCGTCTCGGCGCGCGACCGTGACAAGAAGCGCGACGCGGATTTCTCCGGCGCGGAATTCTTCGACGACCCGGTCAAGCTCGCCTCTTCCGAGAAAATCGACCTGTTCGTCGAGCTGATCGGCGGCTCGGAAGGTCCGGCGCGCGCGAGCGTCGAAACCGCGCTCGCGCATGGCAAGCCCGTCGTCACCGCCAACAAGGCGTTGCTCGCCGCCCATGGCCTGCATCTGACCCAGCTCGCAGAGGAGAAGCGCGTCGCGCTCTCCTTCGAGGCCTCGGTCGCGGGCGGCATCCCCATCGTCAAGACCCTGCGCGAGGGCCTCGCCGGCAATTCGATCGAGCGCGTCTACGGCATTCTCAACGGCACCTGCAACTACATATTGTCTCGCATGGAGCGCGAGCAGCTTTCGTTCGAAGAGTGCCTGAAGGAGGCGCAAAGCCTCGGCTACGCCGAGGCTGACCCGACCTTCGACATCGGCGGCTTCGACACCGCGCATAAGCTCGCCATTCTTGCCTCGCTCGCCTTTGGCGTGCGTATCGCAGCTCAGTCGATCGACATCGAGGGGATCGAGCGCGTCACCCTCGCCGACATAGAGGCGGCCGATGAGCTGGGCTTCCGAATCAAGCTTCTCGGCGTCGCGCAGCGCACGGCGGACGGCATCGAACAACGCGTGCATCCGACCATGGTCAGCAAGAATTCCGCGATCGCCCAGGTGATGGGGGTGCTCAACGCCGTCACCATCGACGCCGACGCGGTGCACGAGCTGACCCTCGTCGGGCCGGGCGCGGGCGGCGACGCCACGGCCTCGGCCGTTGTGGCCGACATCGCAGACATCGCCAAGGGCGTGCGCTCGGCGCCTTTCGGCTTGCCGTCGGCAAAGCTCACGGAGCTCAAGCGCACGCCGATGCGCCGGCACGAGGGCGGCTATTACATCCGCATGTCGGTGAAGGACGTCGCCGGCGCCTTCGCCAAGATAGCGACCCGCATGGCCGAGCGGCAGATCTCGCTCGAGAGCATCATGCAACGTGGCAGGCGCGGGGCGCCGGGCGCGTGCGTCGATGTCATCCTCATCACCCATGCAACGAGCGAGCATCTGGTCCGCGAGGCGCTGGAGCTGATTTTCCAGGACGGGACCATCGTGTCGCGAGCCCAGGTCATTCGCATCGAGCGCGAATAGCGCGGCGCGGAGAGCGCAAATGCTGCAATCGTCAAAGCTGGACCCGGCGGCGGTGGAGCGCCTGCTCACCATCGAGCTTGCGCGCGCGACGGAGCGCGCGGCTGTCGCCGCAGCGCGCTGGCGCGGGCGCGGCGACGAAATGTCCGCCGACCGCGCCGCCGCGCAGGCCATGCGGGAGGAGCTGGCTCGGCTCCCGATCCGCGGCCGCATTGTCATCGGAGAGGGGGAAAACGGCGATTCCGCCGGGCTCCATGTCGGCTTGGAAGTCGGCGCCGGCGCAAGGTCGCCGATGGAGCTTGCTGTCGCTCCGCTCGAAGGCGCGACGCTCTGCGCCAAAGATCAGACGGGCGCCATCGCAATCGCCGCCGTGGCGTCTTCCGGCGCGCTGCTGCAGACGCCGGATTGCTACATGGATAAGATCGCGATCGGCCCGGGGTATCCGGAAGGCGTGGTCGATCTCGATCGCGATCCAGCCGACAACGTGCGCGCGCTTGCTGAAGCGAAAGGCGCGCCGACAGGGGAGATCACCGTCTGCGTGCTCGACCGTCCGCGCCATGCCGAGATCATCTCCAAGTGCCGGAAGGCGGGGGCCTGCGTGCGGCTGATAACCGACGGGGACGTAGCGGGGGTCATCTTCGCCACAGACCCGTCGGGGACGGGCGTCGATATGTATCTTGGACGCGGCGGCGCGCCGCAAGGCGTGCTCGCGGCGGCGGTGCTGCGTTGCGTGGGCGGCCAGATGCAGGGGCGCCTCGTGCTGGAGAACCCCGAGCAACGCGCCCGCGCCCTGCGCCATCGGTTGACCGACCCGCACAAGAAATACGGGGTCGCGGATATGGTGACAGGAGATGTGCTCGTCTGCGTGACCGGCGTGACCTGCGGCCGGCTCGTCAAAGGCGTCGTCTTCGATCGGGGACGCATCGAGACCGAGACGCTCGTCTACCGCTCGGCGACCGGAACAGTGCGCCGGATCGGGGCCAGGCGCGCAGCCCCCTGATTTTTCGCGCGACCGACGCGCCGCCCGAATTTTGACGCGCCGGACGGAATTGCGCGTCCTTCATTGCAATCGGCCCTCGCGCATGGGAGGAGAGGCGCCCATGGCGGCCGCCACTATCTGAGAGGGCGGGCCGCCGTTTTTTCATCTCCGGGAAGCCGACGCCGACATGACCCCCGCCGCCCAGATTTCCGCCGCCATCGAAATCCTTGACGACCTCTCGCAGCGCCGTCGCCCGGTCGGCGGGGCGCTCAAAGACTGGGGCGCGTCGCATCGCTTCGCCGGGTCGAAGGACCGCGCGGCGATTGCGAGCCTTGTCTTCGACGCGCTTCGCAAGGCCGCCTCCGCCGCCTGGATCATGGGCGACGATTCCTCCCGCGCGCGCATGCTCGGGGCGCTGCGCGAGGCGCGCGGCATGGACGCCGCGGCGATCGCCGCGCTTTGCACGGGCGAGGGCCATGCGCCGGCTCTACTCTCCGCGGATGAGCGCGCGCGCCTGGAGACGGCGACGCTGGACGGCGCGCCGGACCATGTGCGCGGCGATTATCCCGAATGGCTTGCAGAGCGTTTCGCGGCCGCCTTCGCCGACCGCGCGGCGGAGGAGGGCGCGGCGCTCGCCGCCCGGGCGCCCGTCGATCTGCGGGTGAACATTCTCAAGGGCTCGCGCGAGCAGGCGCTGGCGAAGCTTTCCCATTTGCACCCGCAGCCGACGCCGCTCTCGCCGGTCGGTCTTCGCATCGAGGCGGGGCAGGGCAGGGGGCCGGCGCTTGCCGCCGAGACGGCTTATGTGAAGGGCCTCGTCGAGCCCCAGGACGAAGCCTCGCAGCTCGCGTCCCTCCTCTGCGCGGCGGTGCCGGGGGAGCAGGTTCTCGACCTTTGCGCCGGCGGCGGCGGCAAGGCGCTGGCGCTCGCCGGGCAGATGCACAACAAGGGGCAGCTCTACGCCTATGACGCCGATGGCCGTCGCCTCATGCCGATCCACGAGCGGCTGGAGCGGGCGGGGGCCCGCAATATTCAGGTGCGCCAGCCAAAGGGGCAGGCCGACGTGCTCGCCGATTTGGAGGGGCGCTGCGATCTCGTGCTGATCGACGCGCCCTGCACCGGAGTGGGGACGTGGCGCCGCCACCCCGACGCAAAATGGCGCCTCGCCCCCGGCGCGTTGGAGCTGCGGCTGAAGGAGCAGGCGGCGCTGCTCGAACAGTCGGTGCGCTTCGTGAAGCCCGGCGGGCGGCTTGCTTATGTGACCTGCTCGCTCCTGCGCGACGAGAACGAGGGGCAGGCAGCGGCGTTCCTGGCGGCGCATCCGGGGTTTGTGGCGCTCTCCGGCGCGGAGATGGCGGAAAAAGCCGGGCTGCCCGAACTTGCCCGCTTCTCGTCGCCCCATGGCGCCGGGCTGCGCTTTTCGCCGGCGACGAGCGGGACGGATGGCTTTTATGTTTGCGTGATGCGGCGGGGATAGGGAGACAAGGCCGAGCTTCGCCGCGACAGCCTCCGCGACGCATGGTTCGCGAATAACGGCTTTGGGTCTTGCGCGTGACCAATTTGGAGGTTTACGCAGAGTTCGAGGGCGTGCCGGAGACGATTTATCTGCGCGCTGTACAGAATCTGCCCCCTCCCCAACCCTCCCCCGCTTCGCGGGAGAGGGAGTCAGACTGTCGCCGTTGCATCGACAACGCCGATCGTGAGCGTCCCCTCTCCCGCGAAGCGGGGGAGGGACAGGGAGGGGGCCTTACAAAGTGAAACAATGACCGCCACCGAGACCTTCCACCACGACATCGCCGAACGCCACGACAAGGTGCTGATTGTCGACTTCGGCTCTCAGGTCACTCAGCTCATCGCGCGGCGCGTGCGTGAGGCGGGGGTTTATTGCGAGATCGCGCCCTTCCAGAGCGCCGAGCGCGCCTTCGCCGACATCCGCCCCAAGGCGGTGATCCTCTCGGGCGGTCCCTGCTCGGTGACCGACGAAGGGTCGCCGCGCGCGCCGCAGGCCATCTTCGATTCGGGCGTTCCCGTGCTGGGCATCTGCTATGGCGAGCAGACCATGGCCGTGCAGCTCGGCGGTCAGGTGGAGGGCGGGCACCATCGCGAATTCGGCCGCGCCGAAATCACGGCGCTGGAGCATAGCGCGCTCCTCGACGGCGTCTGGGAGAAAGGCGGCTCCGCCACGGTGTGGATGAGCCACGGCGACCGCGTGACGAGGCTCCCCGAGGGCTTCCGCGTCATTGCGGCTTCGCAGAATGCGCCCATGGCGGCGATCGCCGATGAAGCGCGCCGCTATTACGGCGTGCAGTTCCACCTCGAGGTCGTGCATACGCCCGACGGCGCCAGGCTCCTTGCCAATTTCGTGCACAAGGTTGCGGGGCTCAAGTCCGACTGGACCATGGCCGCCTTCCGCAGCGAGGCCATTGCGGCGATCCGCAAGCAGGTCGGCGACGGGCGGGTGCTCTGCGGCCTGTCTGGCGGCGTCGACAGCGCGGTGGCGGCGGTGCTCATTCACGAGGCGATCGGCGACCGGCTCACCTGCGTCTTCGTCGATCACGGCCTGCTGCGGCTCGGCGAGGCGGAGGAGGTCGTGAGCCTCTTCCGCGACCATTACAACATCCCGCTGCATCACGTGCAGGCCGAGGAGTTGTTCCTCGGCGCGCTGGAAGGAGTCGACGACCCGGAAGTAAA
>JAMBEQ010000217.1 GCA_024506175.1 Methylocystis sp. | reverse complement strand
ATCGCGCACCTCGACGCCGACGAGGCTTTGCTCCCAATGGCCGGGCTGGCCGGCGCTGTCGCGCGGCGAGGCGTTCCAGGCTGTCGGCGTGATGATCTGATATTTTTCGATGACGCCGTTCTTGATTTTGACCCAATGGCCCAGTGCGCCGCGCGCCGCCATGACAAGGCCGTATCCTTCGCCATCCGTTTCATCCGCCTTGGCGGGCGCAATGAAATGCGCGCCGTCGAGGTCAGCGGCCAATTCGTCGAGCATGCGCCGCGCGTAGACGAATTCATGGGCGATGCGCCGCGCGCGCGCAAACTGCCGCAGCCAGGCGCCGCCGCCTTCCAAGGCGTTGAGCGAGGCGATCAAGGCGTCCCCGCCGATCAGCAATTCGGCCAGTGGGCCGGTCTGGACGACCTTGTCGCCGTAGCGCGGGGCCTTGGCCCAGGTATAGCGATCGCCGTCGGTCTGAAAGTTGGGGACGGTTTCGCCGCACCAGGGATGCTTGCCGCCCTCGTAGGGTCGGAACCACGAATGGCGCACATGCTCGTTGATCAGCGCCTGATCGAGCGGGGCGACGGCCCCGGTCTCTCCATCGTAGAAGCCCGAGGGAAGCAAAGACGCATCGACGTCCGGCGCGGCCTCAGTATCGCGCCACGCGCCGTAGCTGAGCATGTGCTTCGTCCCGGCAGCCGAGCGGTGGAGGCCAAGGGCGCGAACGCAGCGGCTCAGCATGCCGAGCGCGCTTCCCCCATGGGAAGGCTCGTCGAGCCAGGCGAAATAGTCTTCCGCGCTATCGAGCGCGAGCCAGCGGTCGAGCGACGCGCCGATGATGCGCTGCTCGTACCAGCGCTGGGCCTCGTCCAGCACGGCGCGGCAGGCGGCGATCCGCCGCAGATCGGGCGGCAGCGTGACGCCACCGGGAGCCATGTAGGAAGAATGGGGCCATTGGCCGCCGAAATGCGCCACGATCTGCACGACCTTGCGCGTCACGGCGAGGGTTTCGAGATAGATCGCCCCGCGGAACGGCTCGAACGCGGCCATCATCTCTTCGAACCAGGGCTCGGCCCCGTAGCGCGAATTGCAGAAATCGGGCGCAAAGAACAGGAAGGTCTGGCGGATGTCGTTTTGAATGCCTTCCGCCATCAGGCAGAGATTGCGTATGCGGGTGGCGTTCGGGGGCGGGGCGGTCCGCCAGGCGCGCTCCAGCGCCAGCGCCGAGGAGTAGAGATGCGCGGTGCCGCAAATGCCGCAGACGCGTGGCGTAATCACCAAAGCGTCGCGCGGAGCCCGTCCGATGAGGATCTGCTCGAAGCCGCGATACATCGTCCCGACCGTGCGGGCCTCCGCCACGACGCCGTCTTCCAGCGTCACGGCGATTTCGAGGTCCCCCTCGACGCGATTGAGGCTGACGTTGAGCTCGACGCGCGCCATCAGACGTCCATCTTCTTGGCCTGGACGCGCGCAGGAGCGGCGGCGCGGGCGAGGTTCTTGTAGGCCATGTAGCGGGCGCGCTCGACGCCCACCGGCAGGCGCAGCGGTATGTCGCCGATCTTCGCCGTCGCGAAGAGGTCGGCCTCGCGCGGGAAAGTTGGCGCGGTGCAGCCGAAGCAGGGAACGCCCGCCCGCGTCTTGCTGTTCACGCCGTTCCAGAGATCGCTGTTGCAGACCGCCTGCGTCAGCGGCCCCTGGCATCCCAGATTGAAGAAGAGACAGGCGCGGCCGCCGAGCTCGACGTCCTCGACGTCATACTCGTGGTACTCGTTGCGGGTGCAGCCCTGGTGCACCAAAGTGCTGAAAAAGGCGCTGGGCCGGTTCAGGGAGTCAAGGCGGAGTGGCATTCCCTTGGCGATGGCCGCCAGCGTCTGGGTCATGGCGTGGGGATGGGCCGGACAGCCGGCGATATTGATGACCGGCATGTCCGCGCGCGAGCGCCAGTCGGGCGGGAAAAGGCCGCCGGGCGTCTCGTGATCGAACTGCAGCCCGATGCAATCGCTGGGGTTGGGGCCCGCCGCGTGAACGCCGCCGAAGCTGGCGCATGTGCCCATCGCGACGACGTAATCGGCGCGCTCGGCAAGCGTGCGGGCGATCTCCATGCGGGCTCGGCCCCTGTAGCTGTCGAAAAGCCCTGTCCCGCGCGGGGCGGTGATAATGCTGCCCTCGATGCAAAGAATATCCAGCTTTTGAGCGCCCGACGCGATCTCTTCGAGCAGCTCGTCGTGCCGCTTCATCGGCGCGTGCGACAGAGAGGGATGCCAGAGCAGCTCGATCCCGTAAGAGGAGAAAAGCTGCTCGAAGCTCGGGGCCTCGGCGCTCAGGATCGCGAGCGAATCGCCGCCACAAGCGCCGGTCTGGAGCCAAAACAAGGTCTTCACGGGCGCCCCCCTTTTGTATGCGGCCAATTAGACCGCGGCAAAGTTTGAGAATTTGCAAATCTCATGAGATTCCGGTTATTTGGCGGGGTCGGCTCGCCGTGCCTCATCGCCGCACCGAAGCTTCGCCGGCGCGCATCGAAAATTCTTGCAAGCCCTTAGAGATTCTTAAGGGGATTAAAATAACCGATTGATCCAGAATACGTTTTGCGTCGAGGTTGCCGATGTTGGCGGGAAATGGCGGCACAAATCCAGACAGCACTGCAAGAATAGGAAATGAACAGCTGAGCCAACTGGGGGCGGCTCGCTTGCGTGCACAGCGGTTCTCCTCGGTCGTGCGTCAAACGCCGGGAATGATGGTCGCCAACATCTGTAATGCGTTGGTGCTGGTCGTCGCGCTCTGGGGAACGCCGCAGCAGGTCGCCGGCATATGTTGGTGCGCCGCTCTGTTTTCCATCGTCGCATTGATCTGGAGGCCCAATCGCTCGCAGGGGAAGCGGCGCTCCGATAACCAGCGATCTTCGGCGACAGTCCGAGCGGCTGTGAATGCGCTTGCGCTCGGCCTGTGTTGGGCTGCAGCCCCATTATTGTTTTTTCAGGCGGCGACGCCAGGCGGTCGCATCCTAATTACTTGCTTGAGCTCCGGGATGCTTTGCGGTGGGGCTTTCGCTCTCGCAACCATACCCTTCGCGGCGGTCGCATTCACGAGCCCTATCGCCGTCGCGTCGTTCCTCGTCTTGATACAAAGCAGCGAGAGGGAATACTGGCTCGCGGCCGGCGTTCTTGGCGTGTACATCACTGTGTTGATGAAAGGCGTCTTTGCTTTTTCTGAGCAGCTCGAGACGCAGGTTTTGACCCAGTTGGAAACCGAAAACATCGCTCTTAATGACGCACTTACCGGCCTGCCGAACAGGCGCGCGTTTCAGGCCGCCGCCGAAAAGAAATTTCAACGCATCGCAATTTCAGGCGAGCGCTTTTTTCTCGTATCGGCGGACCTGGACAATTTCAAAGAGATCAACGACCGGTTGGGCCATCTCGCGGGGGACGGATTGCTGGTCAGCGTTGCAAAGAGAATGCGAGAGGCTGTTGGGCCGGCAGATTTTATCGCGAGACTTGGAGGCGACGAATTCGTGATCCTCGGGACAAGCGCGCCGGACGAAGCAGGCGCTATCGCGCTCGGCCGTCGTATACTCGGCTGCTTCCAAGAGCCCTTTATTCTGGAAGGTCATGAGACGATCGTCTCTGCGAGCCTTGGGATCGCAAGCGCCCCGCAAGACGGCGGCGATCTCCGGACGCTGCAGAGAAATACAGATATCGCGTTGTATAACGCCAAGAAGTCCTGCGGAACGCTTAGCCTCTTTGAGCCCAGGCACAATATCGAGGCCCGCGAGGCGCATAATTTCCAGTTGGACTTGCGCCGCGCCGTCCAGTCGAACGATTTCTCTCTGGCCTTCCAGCCCGTCCTAAACCTTGGCGACGGCAGCATCGTCGGCTGCGAGGCACTTGCCCGCTGGCTTCATCCCACCCGCAGCCATGTCAGTCCGTCGCTCTTCATCCCTGCGGCCGAGAGGTTAGGCTTGATCAACGATCTCGGCCTTTGGGTCGCCGAGAACGCTTGCCGGGCGGCGGCGCTTTTTCCACTCGGAATGCGCGTCGCGATCAACGTCTCCCCACTCCAGCTTCGTGACCCGGAGTTTCCTGAAAAGCTGCTGAGCTGCGCCGCTGAAGCGGGCATTCCCGCACACGCGATTGAAATCGAGATTACCGAGTCCGCGCTGCTTTCGGACGATCAAACATCCCAGTCAGCTATACTGATGCTGTCGAGAGCGGGAATAAAGATATCTTTGGACGATTTTGGAACGGGCTATTCTTCATTGACTTATCTTCGCAAGATCCCGCTCGAGCGCATCAAGATAGACCAAACTTTTATCGCGGACGTTCTAACAGACAAAAGTTGCGCGGCGATCGTCACCGGCATTCTAGACTTGGCGCGCAATCTGGATATTAAAATCGTTGCGGAGGGAGTCGAGAGCTTAGATCAGCTCAGGTGGTTGCGGGCGAAAGGATGCAGCGAGGTGCAAGGCTATTTCGTCAGCAAGCCCTTGCGGGAAGCCGAGTTTTTGACCTTCCTCGATAAGTGGCGGCCGTTGAGAGTTGCGGCGTGACGCGCCTGCAGCCTTTCTGGCCGTAGTCCGCGCTCCTGCATCGCAAGGTCGAGATGCTGTTTGCGCATCTCAAGCGTAATCTCAACTTCCGGCGTCCACGCTTGCGCGCATGAGCGGCGCACGCGGGGGAATGCACGCTGGCCGCCGTAGCGCCAAAATCTCCGAAAGCTCGTCAAGGTGATCGGCAATTGCCGACCGCACGCAGGCGCTCGAGGCACGCCGTCCTGACTTTACCACTGCGAAATTTCGACCCGCGAATACAGGACGCCATCAGAGACGAGAGTTGCCGAGACCCCTCTCACGCGCTGGCCATCTGGCGGGTGAATTCTATTCGAGATTGCGCGTGACAGCGGCTGCAACCTGATTTTGGCCGCGCCCTAACCCATTCGCGCCCCTAACTCATTTGAGAAAAATGCAAAGGAGTATGACATGTTTGGAAAAACTATGCCGCTCATCGTGGCCCTGGGATCCGTCTTCGTCGGCTTGCCTGCCGCGAGGGCCGATATATGCTTCCAATACAAGACTGGCGGTGCGCCTACCGTCGCAAAAGGGGCGAAGCTTCCCGCAAAGAACACGTGCGTGCCGTTGGCGCTCTTCGAGGCTGACGAACCCGGAAGTCGCGGCGGCGCTGCAAATGCGATGCTCTGCAGAGATAATGACATCACTCTCGTGTTTCACTACGACTATGATGCCTGTACAGGCCCTGGCAGCTACTCCGAGTCCGCTACCTGCCGTCTCTCGATACCTAACGGCGACCTCCCGACGGCAGCCAGCAGCTGCAACGGACAGTACTTCGTCCTGATGCCGAACCAGTCCGGCCCTGCGAAACAGTTCACGGACCTCACCCTCAGTGCTTGGTCTTGCGACGGCCCGGCGACAATGAGTTCCAGAACACGGCTGATGTGCTGCCCATTCGCATAAGAGGTCGTCTCAAGGGACGACGGCGGCTTTCTGCCGTCGGCACAGAGCAGAAGAGAGACGCTTGCCCCCTCGTTTGACTCCGTAGCCCTCGTCGTTCGTATGCCGCCTATATCCTCCCTCCCCCCGCGGAGCGGCGGGGAAGGGCAGGGGGGGGCGATTGAGCTCCACGAATGTTTCCGCAAAGCCGCCCAGCGCCAGCTCCCCCACCGCCGATTTCCGACGCGAATCACGAGCAAGCAACACGACATACTCGGTCGCGAGCAATTTCCCTCCCCCTTTGCGGGGAGGGATTAAGGGTGGGGGTGAGAATGGCGCCTAATTTCCCACGCCCTCAGCTTAAGGTAGCGGAGGAGGGGACCCGCTTCCCGCGTCTCAGGCTCCCGATCCTAATCCCCATGACGTGCAACACGCCCACGAGCGTCCCGCCATAGACGAGCGCGCCCGCCGCGCCCAGCACGATCAGCGCGACGAGATTGGCTTGCGACCCGAAATGCGCCCCGAAGGCAAGCGCAGGCCCGCGGCCGAAAGCGGCGACCATGGTCAGAAGCGCGCAGGCGATGAAAGTCGCTCCCAAGGTCCTGGCGAAGACGTCGTCCAAGTCGAGAAAATCCCGCTCGATTGCGATCGCTATGAGCGCGCCGAGATTGATCCAGAGGCCCACCGATGTCGCCGTCGCGAGGCCCACAGCGCCAAGCGGCTGAAAGAGGGCGACCTTGAGAGCGACGTTCGCGGCGAGCGCGGCAAGCGCGATCTTCATCGGCGTCGCCGTGTCCCCGCG
>JAMBEQ010000216.1 GCA_024506175.1 Methylocystis sp. | reverse complement strand
GTCGACGAAGTGGGCGTCGACGCCGTGCGCTTCATGATGCTCTATCGCAAGAACGACGCGCCGCTGGATTTCGACCTCGCCAAGGTCATCGAGCAGTCGAAGGACAACGCCGTCTTCTATGTGCAATATGCTCATGCGCGGGCGAAGTCGGCGCTGCGGCAGGCGGTTGCGGCCTTCCCGGACCTCGACGTGACCATGGCGGCGCTGGCGAGAGCAAAGCTCGAGCTTCTCGCGGACGAGGGCGAACTGCAGCTCGCGCGGACGATCGCCCAATATCCGCGCGTCATAGAGGCGGCGGCCGCGGCCCACGAACCGCACCGGCTCGCCTTCTATCTGTATGAAATATCGAGTGTTTTCCATGCCCATTGGAACCGCGGCAAAGATCAGCCACAATTACGCTTTGTTAATGCCAACGAGAGAGATTTGACGAGCGCCCGGGTCGCGTTGGTTTTAGCTTTAACGGTTGTCCTGGGGTCGGGCTTGGGGCTTCTCGGCGTGAGCGCCCCCGACGAAATGCGTTGACGCGCGAACTTCGGCCCTAGAGCGCATCCCGCAAAAGTTGACAGACTTTTGCGATAAGAATGCGCTCCAGATTTTTGGTCTGGCGCGATTTCTTTTCGCTCGCATGGTTCCATACGAGCGGAAAGCGCGCTGGCCCCGCCGCGCGACGCTTGAGCGATGAGCTCCGCGACAGGGAAGAGGATCGAGGTAGATCATGCGTGAATCGTCCGTGAGAGGCCCCGCTATCGACCTCTCGGAATTCGAACGGCGCATGCGGGGCGAAGCGCCGAAGCCCGCCGCGAAGGCCGATCCATTGAGCGAGCTCGCCCGGCTGATGCAGGGCGAGGGCGAGGGCGCCGAGCCCGATCCGTTCGACAAGATCTTGGCTGATCCGCGGACGGCCCATGCGGTTCCGCCGCCTCCGCCCCCGCCGCAATGGGACGCGCCGCTGCGCGGCTCTCTCGACGCCGCCCCGCCGGTCTCTATCGAGCCGCACCACTACGAGGCGGCGCATCACGACTACGGTCAGCACGAGGCTTACGAGAATCAGGCTTACGTCGATCCCGGCCATGCCGGCGAGCAGCATTACGACGCCTCCTACCATGGCGGCGCCGAAGCGAATTGGCCCGACGACTCGGAGTATCTCGACTACGGCGCCGAGGGCGAGGCGCCTCAGGGCGCGGCCGGCGGCCTACGTAAATACCTGCGTCCCTGGCATGCGGTTGTGGCGATTTCAGTCGTTGCGGTCGGCAGCATTGGCTGGGGCTTCCTGCATCGCGTCGGCGGCTCGAAGGAAATCGCCGTCATCAACGCGCCGGAGGGTCCGGTAAAAGTGAAGCCCTCGGCTGAGACGGAGAAGGAGGCGCCGACCGACAGCGCCGCCGCCGTGCTGGAGCGCAAGGATCCGGCGCCCGTCAAGCAGGTCGTCACGCATCAGGAGCAGGCGATCGACCCGACGGTGGCGCCGAAGACGGTGTCGCTGGGCGATGGCCCGGTCGACGCCCCGCACGAGCCCGCTCTCGGCTCGCACCCCCGCAAGGTGAAGACGGTGACCGTGCGCCCCGACGGCAGCCGGGTCGACGAGGCGAGCGTCCCACCGGCAGTCTCCAAGAGCGCCGATCCGGCCCCGGTCGATCCGTTCCAGGCCAAAGGCGCGACGCCGAAGCCTGAAACCAAGACGGCCACCACCCCGGCCCCGAAACCCAAGGCTCCGCCGAAAGTCGCCGCCGCGCCGCCCCCCGCGGAAGCAGACGCAGAGGCCGCAACGGCGACGACCGAGACGAAAAGCGGCAGCTACGCCGTGCAATTCGGCGCGGCAAACTCGGAAGAAGAGGCGAGAGCGCTGCTGAAGACCGTGGCCGCGAAATATCATGTGAAGCCGACGTTCAAGCCCGCCAAGGTCGGCGACAAGACGGTCTATCGCGTCCGCGTCGCCGGCATGAGCAAGGAGTCCGCCAACGCCATCTGCGACAAGGTGAAGGCCTCCGGCGGCAATTGCTTCGTTGCCGGAAATTGATAATCCAACTGACCGTCTCCGCGAGAAGCGTAAGCGACGAAGCGTAGAGCGCTTCGCTTCGCTCGCAATGACGGCGGTTGCACGCCGGAGCACGCATGCGCGCCTTCATCTGTGGCCTCAAAGGCCTCTCCCTCGCCGCCGAAGAGCGCGCCTTTCTGCGCGACGCCAACCCCTGGGGCGTCATCCTCTTTCGGCGCAACGTCGAGAGCCGCGAGCAGCTCGCGCGGCTGACAGCGCAATTGCGCGAGGCGCTCGGCCGCCATGCGCCGGTGCTGGTCGATCAGGAAGGCGGGCGCGTGCAGCGGCTCAGCGCGCCGAACTGGCGCGCCTATCCGAGCGCCGCGCGATTCGAGGCGGCAAGCAAGGACCCTGCGCAGGCGGAGAGGCTCGCCTGGCTCGGCGCGCGGCTGATGGCCCATGATCTACGAGAGGTCGGGATCGACGTGGATTGCCTGCCCGTCCTCGACGTCCCCGCCGAGGGCTCGCACGCCATCATCAGCGACCGCGCCTATAGCCGCGATCCCTCGCGCGCCGCGCGCCTCGGCCGCGCCGCGGCGGAGGGGCTGATGGCGGGGGGCGTCGCGCCGGTCATGAAGCACATCCCCGGCCATGGCCGCGCCAAAGCGGATAGCCATCTCGAGCTTCCAGTCGTCGCGGCGGGCCGCGCCGAGCTGGAGGCGGTCGATTTCCCGCCTTTCAAGGTCAATGCTGACCTGCCCATGGCGATGAGCGCCCATGTGGTCTACACGGCGATCGACCCGAGCGCCCCGGGCACGCAGTCCAAAATCGTCGTGGGGGAGTTCATTCGCGGCCTCATCGGCTTCGATGGCCTCTTGATGACGGACGATCTCTCGATGAAGGCGCTGACCGGCGGTTTCCGCGACCGCGCCGAACGCGCCATCGCCGCGGGCTGCGACCTCGTCCTGCACTGCAATGGCGACCTCGCCGAGGCTGGGCCGGTGGCGGAAGGCGCGCCGGTGTTGGCGGGCAAGGCGCTGGAACGGGCCGAGAGCGCACTGGCCAGCGTGCGGGAGATAGAGGCCTTCGACGTCACGGCGGGCGTTGCGGAATTCGAGAAGGCGCTGGGAGCCGTCGCTTGAATGCGTAAGCCGGCTTGGCGGACAGCCAAACCGGCGCGTTTTATGCGACCCGCGCAGCTTTCGCGCGCGTCAGCTCCTTGCCTCGATGTGGACCGCATCGAGGCCGGCGCGTAGCGCTCGGGCGAGCTTCACGGCGTCGTCGTTCGCCCAGAAATGAACGAAGAACAAGCGGGGCTCGTCGTCGAGCATATGGTTGTGCAGGGCCGTGACTTCGATCCCATTGGTGGCGAGGGCGCTCAACAGCGGCTCGACTTCCTTCGCCGTTGCGACGAAATCCCCGCTGATTGCGGCCTTGCCCTCGCCGGTCGGCTCAAAATTGATCGCAATGGCGGTCCCCATTGCGGGAGGGACCGTCATCCCACCTGCTCGGATTTGCTCGGCTTTGGGGATGCTGAACTGGAGGATTCCGCCATTGTTCTTCCCCTGAACGCCGAGGGCTTCCTCAACTTGCGCCGCGTCGAAGCCGAGCTTTGGGGGCTCGCCAGCCGCAGCGGTTGAGGGCCCCAAAGGCGTCTTAGTTTCCGCGAGCGCTTCCCGAACGACCGTGGCGAGTTTCGCCGGATCGCCATTCGCGCTGACATGCATATAGAAAGTCGCCGGGCTCGCGCGCAGAAGATGATTATGGACACCGGTCACCTGGACGCCATTGGCGAGCAGCGACTTCATCACCGGGTTTATCTCCGTTTCGGTCAGCACAAGGTCGCCCATCATCATGGGCGCATGCCCAGCCGGCTCGAAGGCGACCCAGCCGCCGAGCGCAAGTCCGGGCTTGACTGAGACCCCGTCGAGGGTGACGTGAAGGTCGGCGCGCGGAAAACCGTATTTATGCACGGTCCCGACAATGGCCGCCTTCCTGCCGAAGGCCGCGTCAACTTGCGACCAGTCCGGTTCCGCCATCACGGCGGCAGGCGAGAGCAGTCCGAGTGTGGCGAGGGCGGCAAGCGCTTTTTTCATGGCCTTCCCTTTCCTGCTGAGTGTTTAGATCGCCCCCACGAGAAACAGCGCCATCCCTGCCAGGCAGGAGCCCGCCAGGGTTTGGAGCATGCCGATACGGAATTGGAAGATCGCGCTCGCGGCGGCGAGAGAGAGCGCCAGGCTCCAGAAATCCACGCTCGAGAGGACCGGAGCGTCGAAAGACAGGCCGTAGCCATTGACCGCGACTGTCTTGCGAAAGACGGCATGAACGCCAAACCAGGTCGCGAGATTGAGGATGACCCCAACGACGGCGGCCGTTATCGCCGCCAATGCCCCGGATAAGGCCCGGTTCTGGCGGATTTTCTCGATGTAGGGCGCGCCGAGAAATATCCAAAGGAAGCAGGGCGCGAAGGTGACCCAGGTTGCGAGCAACCCGCCGAGCGCCCCCGCAAGAAGGGGCGGCAATTCGCCGGGCGAGCGGAAGGCCGCCATGAAGCCCACGAACTGCAAGACCATGATGAGCGGACCTGGCGTCGTTTCCGCCATCCCGAGCCCATCGAGCATCTCGCCGGGCGTCAGCCAGTGATAGGTTTCGACAGCCCGTTGCGCGACATAGGCGAGAACCGCATAAGCCCCGCCGAAGGTCACGACCGCCATTTTGCTGAAAAACACAGCGATTTCGGAAAAGACGCTCTCTGAGCCGAGGGCCAGCGCAATCGCGGCGACCGGGACGAGCCAGAGCGCCAGCCAGATCAGGCTGACTTCGAGCGCCCGTTTGATTGAGGGCAGCGCGTGCGGGGGCGTCTCATCGCCAAGAAGGCTTTCCCCATCCTCGTGGGCTGGCCCATGTCCCGCAGCGGCGAAAGCAGGAATCCCGCGCGCCGCGCCGATATATCCGAGCAAGGCCGCCGCCAGGATGATGACAGGGAAGGGCACGGCGAAAAAGAAAATCCCGACGAACGACGCCGCGGCGAGAAGCTTCATCAGTTGGGATCTGAGACCGCGCCTTCCTATACGTACGACGGCTTCGATAACGATCGCGAGAACAGCGGCTTTCAGCCCGAAAAACAGCGCGCCGACGAGGCCGACGTTTCCCCAGAGCGCGTGGATGACGCTGAGCGCCATGATGGAGACGACGCCGGGGAGGATAAAGAGCCCGCCGGCGATGAGGCCGCCCAAGGTTCGATGCATCAGCCAGCCGATATAGGTGGCGAGCTGTTGGGCCTCAGGGCCGGGCAGCAGCATGCAGTAGTTGAGGGCGTGCAAGAAGCGGCTTTCCGGCACCCATTTCTTTTCGACGACGATGATCCGGTGCATCACCGCGATCTGCCCTGCAGGGCCGCCGAAACTCAGCAGTGCGACCCGCGCCCAGACAAGAGACGCTTCAGCTAGTAATACGCCATGCGCGGGCACGTCCGGCTGCTCCGGCGCTTGCATTACGAGGCTGTCATCGGGAACATCGGAAAGAGAAGGCATGCCTGTAGCGTCCCAAGGGAATGGGTGGACGCGATGCTTGGGCATGTCGCCTAATGGGGAGACCGCTTCCCCATAGGGCGTGAGTCTGCCGTCCGGGGGTAAAAAGTCAAGCTCGACGGAGGCATCCATTCTTGCGGCCAGCCGGGACTCAAACCGACGTTCTGCCTGACGGCATGGCCGTCCGGATCGATGCCGACTCCGTCTTCGAGCTCGACGCGTAGGTTTACTGCGGCCCGGAACTGCCGCCGGACACGATCCTCGTCGAAAGCCCCATCATCGTGGTGTCGAGGTTCTTTCGCCGTCCACCGGCAAGAACGATGCGCTCGGCAAGCTCGCCGCCTATTTCAGAGTGCCGAGCGTCGCGCATTACCTCATCGTTTCGCCGGACGCGCGGCTGATCTTCCACCACGCGCGCGGGGAGGGGACGACAATTCTCACCCATATCATCCGCGAGGGCGCCGTCGCGCTCGATCCGCCCGGACTGGAGATCAAGCTCGCCGACATCTACGGGGAGTAGCAGGCGCATTTATCCACCCCTCTATCTTGTGGATGGAGTCCGCAAGCGTCCTCCCGCGCTTGCTCGGCGACCTCTGAGGGCGCAATCTCCGGCCCGACAGGGTGAACAGGTGATAAGCTCCCTGACCTGTGGGAGAATCAATGGCCCAGGACCTTTCATTCGATCTGCCGGATGAATCTCGCGCGGAGGGCGAAGCCTTCCTCGTGGACGTCGACGGATTCGAGGGGCCGCTGGACCTGCTGCTGGAGCTCGCCCGCCGCCAAAAGGTGGATCTTTCCCGCATCTCGATTCTCGCGCTGGCCGAGCAGTATCTGGCGTTCATCGAGGCGGCGCGGCGGGTGCGGCTGGAGCTGGCGGCGGATTATCTCGTCATGGCCGCCTGGCTCGCCTTTCTGAAGTCGCGCCTCCTGCTTCCCGAGCCGCCCAAAAACAGCGACGAGCCCTCGGCCGCCGAGCTGGCCGCCGCGCTCGCGGAGCGCCTCAGGCGGCTGGAGCTGATCCGGCTGGCCGCCGACAAGCTGACCCAGCGCGGGCGCCTTGGGCGCGATATGTTCCTTCGCGGCCGGCCGGAGGGGCTAGAGACTGTCTCCCAGCCGAAATATCAGGCGAGCCTCTTCGATCTCCTCTCAGCCTACGCCCGCCAGCGGCAAAAAAACGCCGTGTCCCGCGTCGTATTGAGGCAACGCGCCGTCTGGTCGCTCGCTGAGGCGCGCGAGGCGCTGGAGCGGCTCGCTGGCGTCGCGGCGGAATGGACGGTGCTCGACGATTATCTGCTGCAATATTGCGTCGACTTGCCGACGGCGCGCACCGTCCGCGCCTCGTCCTTCTCGGCCTCGCTGGAAATGGTGCGGGAAGGGCTGTTCGATATCCGGCAGGACCGACCCTTCGCCCCGCTCTGGCTGCGCCGTCGCGCCGCAGACCCTAACGGACCGTGAGCCTTCGGGCTTGCTTTGACGCGGCGAGCCCCGAAGGCTCGCAATCAATCGATTCGGAGGAAGCGCATTGGCGCAGCCCGCAGAAAAAATTGAACTGTTCGACATCACCAGCGACGAGGCGCTGGCGCGTAACGAGGTGGCGCTGCGCGAGGCCGAGCGCATCGTCGAGGCGATGCTTTTCGCCGCGGCCGAGCCGCTCGATGAGAGCGAGATGGCGCGGCGGGTCGACGACAGGGTCGAGCTCTCCCAGGTTCTGGAGCGGCTCCGCAACCATTACGCCAGCCGCGGCGTCAATCTCGCCCGCGTCGGAAAAAAGTGGTTTTTTCGCACGGCCGGCGATCTCAATTGGATCCTGGCCCGCGAGCAGGTCGAGGAGAAGAAGCTTTCGCGCGCCGCGCTCGAAACGCTTGCGATCATCGCTTATCACCAGCCCGCGACCCGCGCCGAGATCGAGGAGATACGCGGCGTCGCCATCTCCAAGGGCACGCTCGATA
>JAMBEQ010000215.1 GCA_024506175.1 Methylocystis sp. | reverse complement strand
TCGCCTCGCTCAAAAATGTGAAAGGGAACGCGACGCAACACGCAACAACAGGCGCCGACGCGACGCCACACGCGACGCGCGCGCGTCACCGGCCGGGCTGGGTCGGCCGGTAAGGGGAAATCAGCCGCGCACGAGGAAGGCCACGAGCTCGCGGGCGCGGCCAATCGGCCGGCGGCGCGCCGCCGGGCACAGGAAGCGGGCGGCGACCGCCGCTAGGCCGATCGCCACCACAAGCACGCGCGTCATGTCGCTCTCCTCGAAGGAAAGATCCGAGCGGCCCGAGGCGTCGTCAGACCTCGGCTCACTGGCAAAATCGCGCCGCTCGAAACGGTGAATGTCAGAAGTTCATGAGCAGTCCGGCGAGGAACAAGCCCAGCACCGCGCCGCCGAGGAGGCCGGAGAGAAAAATCATCCCATCGCCCATGGCGTTCTCCTTTGATTTCCCGTCAGCGGTTAGTTCTTGAGGACCTGCTTGTATTCGCCGAATTCATCTTTCAGCAGGTCGAGAACGTGGCTGGCGCGCCGCTTTAAATCGGGGTTGTTTTGTTCGCGGATCGCCTCGAGCAGCAGCTGCACGCCCAGCACCACCATGCCGATCGTGCAATCGATTTTGTCGTCAACGCGCGCAAAGCCGTCGACGTCGGTAATTTCGAGATAGAGGCGGCCGGATTTCGCCGCCTCTGCGGCCTGCTGAATTGCTGTTCATTGGCTTGCCTCTTTCAGTGGCCGATCGGCGAAATCGAACATTGCGTGCTCGGCCCCGTCCTCGGCGACAACTGTGATGGGATTTAGCTTGAAGAGGCCGCCGCCCGCGTAGTTGCAGGGACCGCCTTTATTCTTGAAGGCGGCCTGTTCGCCGTCCTCGAGCTTCTGCAAGTAGCGCCCGACACAAGAAAACCCGACGGCGCCCTCCGGCGCTTTGGCGTCTTTCCAGTCTTTGACGCTCGCGACGTGCCCACATGACGGACAGCGGAATTTCCAGCTTTCCGCATCGTTGCCATATCGATCTATCGCAGCGTCGAACCATTCTGCGCGGGCGAGCGTCGGCTGCTGAGACTTACTCATTGGCCGGCCTCCACGAATGGATGTTTTTCATCGCGAACATCCGCTCGACGTTCCTGTCGAGATCCCACGCGATCACAAACCATTGGTCCGCTTCGTCGGCGTGGAAGGCGCTAGTTCCGAATTCGAACGCTTTCGGCACAATCGTGCGGATGGCGCGGGCGCCTTTCCAATTTGTGTAGTCGATGCGCGCCGCGCCGGGCGGCTGACTGTTAGTCATTGGCTCGCCTCCTCGAGAAACTTCTCGACGATCTTGACCGCGCGCCGCGCGTTCCAGACGTATGGGTTTTCCTGCAGCGTTTCCTCACGCCGCGTGAGTTCGTCCTGGCAGAAGTCGAGCAACTCCTCGAGCTGCTGGACGATCGCCGTCGGCAGCGGCCGTTGATCTGTCATGAGCTGCTCCTGAACATCGCGGCGAGGAGAAAGCCGAGCGCCCCGCCAATCCAAAGCCCGGTGAGAAACATCATCGCTTGTCGCCCCCTTTGGTCTTGCCGATCGCCGTCTTGCCGATCGCGACCTGACCGGCGATCTTTTCGCCGCCGACGTCGCCCTCGATCGTCACCGTTTCGAGCCCTTCGGCGGCCGGCGCGGCCGGCGGCGGCTCGTTGAACACTTCCTCGAGGCCGCCCATGCCGAACAGCGCCGCATAGGGCCGACGCTCTTCCGGCGTCATCGCCATGAATTCCGCCTGGCTCGGCGGCGCGCCCTTCTCGAAGCGGGTCAGCGCGGCGCGGTCGATGACGATCGGCGGCGCGCTCGGCTCGGAGGGCACAAGCACGGCGGCGACGACCGGCGCCGGGGCGGCCGGCGTGATCGCCAGGCCGTGCGTCGAGCGCGGCGCGGTCGGATCGTTATGCGCGCCGATTTTCTCGCCGGGCGCGCCATATTTGCGAAAAATCGTGTCTTCGACGGCGACCCGGGCCGGGCCCGGGTGAATGACGACGCCGTGTTGCTTCGGCGGGTCGATCAGCGGCGTCAGCGCCTTCACCACCGCGACGAAGGCGTCGAAGAACAACCGAATGTCCGGCGCCAGGCCAGACCAGCTGTCGGCCGGCAGCGGGTGAAAGCCGCGCGCCGCCGCCCAGCGAAACAGCGCCTCTCCCGGCACGTCGCCGGCGGTGCGCACGAATTTCGCGAAGGTGGCTTCGACATCGTCCTTGAACGCGAGAACCTCCATGGCGCCCGCGGCGTCGAACAACAGATAGTTGGCCGCGCTGACCCCCGAATGCCCCAAATTGACGTCTTTATTGTCGTTCATGCGCCGATCCCTTCTCTCGCCAAATCGTTCATGTCCTTGCCGCGATGCGCCCGCGCGACGCTTACCGGCGCGCCATGTTTCTCGAGCGCCGCGCGCGCCTTCTCGAAGGCCGCCAGCGCCGCCGGGCGGTCCCAATCATTGTCGGCGCAGACGAGGTAGGCGGACACGGCCGGGCTTTGCGGCTGCGCGCCGAGATTGCTTAAGCTGCCC
>JAMBEQ010000214.1 GCA_024506175.1 Methylocystis sp. | reverse complement strand
ATAGGCTTCATCGAGCGCGAGCGGCTCGATGATCGGCGTATATTCCGCGAAGATCGCGCGGATTTGCTGGGATACCGCGCGGTAGACGTCGAAGCGCGGCCTCACGAAAATCAGCTCGGAGCATTTGCGCCGCGCGGTGACCGAGGGCATGGCCGAGCGCACGCCGAATTTACGCGCCTCGTAGCTCGCGGCGGCCACGACGCCGCGCTCCCTGGCGCCGCCGACGGCGACAGGCTTTCCGCGCAACTCCGGATTGTCGCGCTGCTCGACCGAGGCGTAGAAGGCGTCCATGTCGATATGAATGATCTTGCGCGGGCGGGCGGCCTCCTGCGCCTCCACGAGTTTCGCTGCCCTGGCTTCGCGGCCCATCATGGCAGGCGATTATAGTTACTACCGCGCGCGCCTGCGAATGCGGATAATCCATTGGCAAGAGGGGTTGGATATGGGCGAGCCGGGAAAGCAAGGAACGGACGCTTTGGAAGCGCTAAGCTGGCGTCAGAGCGTGGCGTCTCTCTTGGCCGTCGCGCTGCTGCTGGGCCTCGGATCTTATATCGTCGCCGGCTATCTTCATGCCCTCGGATGGGCGTTGGTGCTTGCGATCGCGCTTTGGCCGCTTTACTGGCGCTTTAGACGCCGCCTGGGCGCCTCGGCGCCCGAGGAGCTTCCGCCCCTCTTCTTCACTGCACTCGTCGGGCTCGTCATACTGGCGCCGATCGCGTTCCTGGCGGTGGACGCCGCCGCCGAGTTCCGCCAGCTTCTGGGCTATGCCCGCGCCGCTGAAGGAACCGGACTGCCGGTCCCCGACGCTCTCGCGCGTCTGCCTGCGATCGGGCCATGGGCCGCCGCTTGGTGGGAGGCCCATCTCTCCCACGCCGGCTGGGCGAAGGAGCTCGCCCAGCAACTCAACGCCTCGTCGCTTCGGCAATTCGGCGCATCTCTCGGCGCCAATGTTGCGCATCGCGCCGTCCTTTTTGCGATTTCGCTGCTCACATTGTTTTTCTTGTTCCGCAGCGGCGACAGCGTCGTCTCCCAATGCCGCGTCGCCTCGACCAAGCTCTTCGGCGCGCGCGGCGAGTTGCTGGCGGCTCAGATGATCGCCTCCGTGCATGGCACGCTGAACGGGCTTGTGCTCGTCGCCTTAGGCGAAGGCCTGCTCATGGGCGCGGCTTATATGCTGACGCGAACGCCGCATCCGATTCTGCTCGGGGCCCTCACGGCCTTCGCCGCCATGATACCCTTCGCCGCCGCCTTCGCTATCGGCCTCGCCGCGTTGCTCGCGGCTGCGACGGCCGGCATGGCGCCCGCGATCATCATCGCCGCCTGGGGCTTCATCGTTGTCTTCGTCGCCGATCACTTTGTGCGGCCGAATCTCATCGGCAGCGCGACGAAACTGCCTTTCATCTGGGTGTTGCTCGGCATTCTCGGCGGCGCGGAAAGCTTCCAGCTTCTGGGCCTCTTCATCGGCCCTGCCGTAATGGCCGCGCTGATGTCTCTGTGGCGAGAGCTTTCGGACGAGCAAGAAGGCTCGCGCGCCTGAGCTCGCCTCTCCCGCGCGCCGCTCCACGTAAAGCCTGACGACGACCAGCTTTTCAGGGTGAAAATAAAAGAGGCGGCGATGCAAAAAAAGCTTCTCAGCCGAGCATCTCTTGCGATCCTGGCGCCGTTGGCGCTCGCACAGGCAAACGCGTTTGCAGCGCAAAGCGAAAGCAAACAGGCCTGCCCCGGCGGCGACGCCGGCATAACGCTGCCACCCGGCTTCTGCGCGACCATTTTCGCGGATGGCCTCGGCCATGTGCGGCACATTGCGGTCTCGGCCGACGGCACGGTCTACGCCAACACTTGGAGCGGGCGCTATTACGCGGGCGCGAAAACGCCCGCTGGCGGCTTTCTCGTCGCGCTCCAGGATAAAAACGGCGACGGCAAAGCCGACGTCGTCGAACGCTTCGGCGAAACGCACGCCACCGGCGGCTCGGGCGGCACGGGCGTCGCGCTTTATGACGTCGGGCTCTATGCCGAAGAGAGCGACAAGGTCGTCCGCTACCCTCTGGCGCGGGGTGAAGTCGTTCCGAGCGGCAAAGCCGAGACCGTCATCTTCGGCATGCCGCTCACAGGCGACCATCCGATGCATCCCTTCGCCATCGACGCGCAAGGCAATCTCTATCTCGACTCCGCTTCGGCGACCGATTCCTGTCAGGCGCAAAATCGCATGCCGGAATCGCCTGGCCTCAAGCCCTGCAAGGAGCTCGAAACGCGCGCCGGCGTCTGGCGCTACGACGCGAAGAAGAGAGGCCAGAAATTCTCGCCTGCGGAACGCTTCGCGACGGGCATTCGGAACGCCGAGGGCATCGCCATAGACGGCGATCGAATATTCGCGACCCAGCATGGCCGCGACCAGCTCTCTGAAAACTGGCCCAAGCTCTACACGCCCAGGCAAGGCGCCGACCTGCCGGCGGAAGAGCTTCTCGAGCTGCGGCAGGGCGCGGATTACGGATGGCCCGAGTGCTACTACGACGACGCGCAAAGAAAGCTCGCGCTCGCGCCCGAATATGGCGGCGACGGCGGCCGGGAGATCGGCGTCTGCGCCGATAAGCAAGGGCCGATCGCTGCTTTTCCGGCGCATTGGGCGCCCAATGCGTTGCTCATCTATCGCGGCGGCCAATTTCCGACCGCCTATCGGGGCGGCTTCTTCATTGCTTTTCATGGCTCCTGGAATCGCGCGCCTTTCCCGCAGGGGGGCTATAATGTCGTTTTCCAGCCTGTGAAGGACGGGCGGCCCACCGGGGACTTCATCGTTTTCGCCGACGGTTTCGCCAGCGCGGTCAAGCGGCCGGGCAGCGCGGCGCATCGTCCCACCGGACTCGCGGAGGGACCCGACGGCGCTCTTTACGTCTCCGACGATGTCCGCGGACGCATCTGGCGCGTCACATATCATGGCGATGTCGCCCAGGCCCTCGAAGCCGCGCCCGCGCCCCGGGAGCCCGTGCAGCCCTCGCAGGAGGCGGGCCCGCCGGAGGGCGTAAATCCCCAGGCCGGGCTTGAGGGAAAGCGCCTGCCAACCCCTCCCGAGGCGACGGAAGCCCAAGTGGCGCTTGGCGAGCGCATCTTCAACGGCCACGCGGCGGACGGCACTTGCGGCGGCTGCCATGGCGAGAACGGCGCGGGCGCGCCGCTCGGGCCCAACCTCACGCGCGGGAAATGGCTCTGGGGCGACGGCAGCCTCGCCGCCATAAGGAAAACGATCGTGGACGGCGTCGCGCAGCCAAAGGAATATCGCAGTCCGATGCCGCCGAAAGGCGGCGCGCCCCTGACCGATTCCGACGTGGCGGCGGTCTCGGCTTATGTCTGGGCGATCAGCCGGGAGAAGGAGAAGTGAGGTCCAAGGGCCCAACGTAGCTTGCCATTTTGGCTCCTCAGGGGCTTAATCCGGCCCCAGGAGCGGTTGCCATGTCCAAAGAATTGACCGTTTTGGTTTGCGGGATCGGCGAAGAAGCGTCAGCGGTCGCCCACGGGCTCTTCGACGAAGGCTATGCGGTCGCCCTATGCCGAACCACGAGCCCCCGGGTTCTGCGCCGCCATATGACATTCGCCGACGCCTGGTACGACGGTTACGCCGTTCTCGACGGCGTCGAAGCGCGGCGCGCCGACGTCGCCTCGGAATTTCTTCTCGGACTTCAGAGCCGCGCTTTTATTCCGCTGCTTAGAGGACAACTCGCCGATGTGCTGGAACGTTGGCGTTGGCATGTGATTGTCGTCGCCAGGGAGGACAAGGAGGAGGACCCGGACTCGCTCCTCGGTCTGGCCGAGTTTATGATCGGCTTGGGCTCTGGCTTCTCTCCCGGCGTCGATTGCGACGCGGCGATCGCAACCCATGGTCGCGACCCCGGCGCAATCCTGCGCGAGGGAGATCGCTGGCCGCGGGAGCAACCGGCCGCCCAGGACGAAACCGTCGTCGCCTTGGCTCCCCTCGCGGGCCTGTTCCGCGCTGAGGCGCCGATTGGCGCAGTGGTCGAGCAAGGCGCGCCTCTCGGGTGCATTGGCGAGACGCCCGTTCATGCGCCGAACGGGGGACGAATCATCGGCGTTGCGCGCAAGGAGCAGGCCGTCGCCGCAGGCGCGCCGATTGTGGAGATCGTTCGGAATGCGACCGCTCGGGTCTCCGGCATCGACCGCCGGAGCCAGCTTGTCGCAAGAGGCGTCTCTTTCGCGATCGAGATGGAAAACGAGGGCATCGAGCCGTTTTCCATGGAGGATTGGCGGTAGCCCCTCTCGCTTAACGCCCAGAATCTCGCCGACCATCCCCCCAACAAGGCGCCTGCCTGCTCCAGAGCGGGACGCAGGAATTTCCAATGGCTCGTCTCAGACCAAAGCGCATCGTCGATCTTTCGAAGGAAATCGCGGACAACCGCGACGACCCATTTTTCATGCGGGTGAAGATCAGACATCACCGCCATGGCAAAGCCCGCTGGCTGGTGCGCGCGCTCGGTCTGCCATTCCGCCTTTTTCCCAAGGATTTCGCCGGCTGGGCGGATGACACGATCACGCGCATGGGCGTCCACTCGACCACTCACATCGACGCGCCCTGGCATTACGGGCCGGCTCTCTCGGACGCACGCCGTCCGGCAACGGTCGACGAGATGCCGATGGAAATGTGCTTCGGTCCCGGCGTCGTGTTCGACATGCGCCACAAGGCGGATGGCGAGGAGATCACTGTCGCCGACATGGAGCAAAGCCTGGAGGCGACCGGCGCGGCGCTTGGCCAAGGCGCAATCGCGTTGATCCACACCGGCCGTGACCGGCTGCAGGGAACAAAGGATTATTGGAAGCGCGGAACCGGCATGAGCGCGGCGGCGACCGAGTGGCTGATCGACAGAGGCGTCGAGGTCATGGGGATCGACCAGTGGGGCTGGGATCTTCCGTTCCATCACCAGATCCGCGCCTCGAAGGAAAAGAACGACGCGAATATCTTTTGGCAAGGCCATCTCGTTGGCCGCCGCAAGCCTTATTGGCAGATGGAGCAATTACGCGGGCTCGACCAGCTGCCGCCCCATGGCTTCGATGTGGCGATCTTTCCGCTGCGGCTGAAAGGAGCGTCGGCGGCGCCCGCGCGCGTCGCCGCTTTCCTCTATGAGTGAGACGAGAGCGCGCTTGAATGCGGTCAGTCGACCGCAACCATCACATCGGAGGACTTGATCACCGTCTTGACGGGCGCGCCGACCGTCAGGCCCAGATCGTCGACGGATTCATTGGTGATCGAGGCCGTGACAACGAGCCCCTTCACATCGATCGTGACATGGGACGTCGTCGACCCCTTTTTGATGTCTTTCACTGTGCCTTCGAAGACATTTCGAGCTGAAATTTTCATGCGCACCTCCTCTTGCAAAAGGCGGCGACCTAGCCGTGAACTGCCGCAGACTGCGCGAGCCTATTCGTAGTCGAGCTGCCGCCTGCGGGCAAGATAGCCGGAGCAAGCCTAGCTGTTCGTTTTTTAGGCTGTTGCCGGATTTTTGCTCATTGGAAATCTCTGCGTCTCCGCCAAAGCCGCCGCCCACGGCGAAGTTTACGGATGAGCGACACAGGCTGTTGACAGCGCTCGCGGCTCTCTCTAGATCACGTCCCGTCGCGGCCACGCGCCGAAGCGGCCCGTTGGGGGATAGTTCAACGGTAGAACAGCGGACTCTGACTCCGTTAATCTTGGTTCGAATCCAGGTCCCCCAGCCAGCCTCAAAATCAAGTAAAATCAGACACATCTGGAAAGTTCGTCGCCCTTCGCGCGGGGAATTTCGTGTCGCACGCAATCAAATCGAATCTCATTGATTACCAACGATTTCCAAAAAGGCCCGGCGACTCCATGCAACATGGACGCAACATGGGAGAGAACGAAAGGCGTTCAATTCTTGCAACAAACTCAAAAGAACAGCTTCCGCTTACCCCCTCGTGGGGAAGGGGGTGGACGGAGCTACAAAAGCGAGAGCTCGGGAGCGAGCCGCGTTGGCCGTTTGGCATGCCGGTTAAACGTCCGCACATGATAGGTTGCGCCGCCGGGGTCTTCGAAGAGCGCTAGAGACTCTCCCGATGAGTGATAGGCGAAAATAGGACTCCGCCCGCCCAGACCAATCAGCCTTCCGTAGGCGTCAATGTCAGCGGTCTTGAAAACCAGACTGCGGTCCGCCGTCCTCGGGTCCGCTGCAGCTAAATATGAACGCTGAATTATTCGAGTGCGGAACAACGTCCATCGCCAGCGATTGAGTCATTACCGTCGGGCGCTGGACCGCGCTACTTCTCCCGCGTCCCACGCTCGTTAGGGTTTCCTCCATGTGGCCCTTTGGCCCGGTGCATGTGTGCCGGGCCTTTTTACCGCGCCGGGCTGAGTCGTATTCGGGCGTCGCAGCTCGGCGCGCGCTCATGCACGCCCGCCTAACTGTCCCTGAGCCGATCTCATGGAAAGAAAAAGGCGGCCTCATGGGGGAGGCCGCCAAGGTGTCAAAAGGAACGCCGAATGCTAACCACATGAATTAAAACATAGAAAGCTGTGGGAAGTACGCGCGCCCTCTGGAAGCATAGGCATGGGCGACGCGGCGGGCACACGTGTCCATCGATTGCCGGCATGGCTGAGGCAAGACCGTTGCCCAATAGCAACAGCAGCAAGCGAACGTTGTTCGACAACAGGGGCTTGGCTTCAATTTTCGTTCGTGAGCTGGCAGGGTAGTTCCCGTTTCAAGCTCTGTTTGATGGGCAAGTAGTGGCCCACCCCACGCCGCCGCCGGGGTGGGCCACTTTCCCGGCCGCAAGCCGCACGTGTGCCGGATCCGCCTTCGCGGGCAGCGAGCACCCGCGCCTCAGCCCTTGCCCGCGCCTGCCCTTAAAGCAAGGAAATTTACGGCGCTCCGGTCGTAGCGCGTCGCCACGCACCGGAAGTCCCTTAACCGCCGGAACACGCGCTCGATTCCAAGCAGCCTGTTGGCAAGCCCACGATACTTATATGCAGCTGCGAGGGAGCTGTCCAAATCTATCGCGCGTGAAAAGTCAGATATAGCCTCATGCAATCGTGCATACCCATAATATAGAATCCCGCGCTCCAGATATAGTCCTGCATCGTGTGGGGCGAGTGAGATAGATGTATTGTAGTCATTTATAGATCTAGCGTAATCACCCATCTCGGATAGAAGACTAGCTCTCGCGCGATAAACAAACGCGTAGCCAGGGGCCAGATGAATCTCGGTGTTGGCGTCATATAATGCCCGACTGTAAAGTTTTGCAGCCCTGTATGCATTCTGCCTATTATCGAAGTATCCTGCTATTTTGGGATTTAACCGGACAACATTGGAGAAGTCCTGAATGGCATCCTGGTAGTTTTTCAACTCCATATTTGCAAGGCCGCGACGGTTATAGGCCCTTTCAAGCCGTCTTTTATCTTTCGTGCTGCGGATGATTTGAGTGCAGGAGTTCACCCGTTCCGGAGCCAATTGCTCCTTGGTGCACGCTACGCTTCCGGCCTTGGCTGGACCTGGGTAAGTGATGATAAGTGGCGCGGAAACCACAAGAAGCAGTTTTGTTCTCAATCTTGAGAAGAGATTCCTATGAGACCGCAACTTGCGTCCTCCAACCTGAGAGGCGGAGTTACGAATATTGGCTGGGAAAATCAGCAGCATGTTCAAGGTCAAACGCCCCATGGAGGTCGTGGTGTTGAACTGCTGGGTGACGGAAACGAAGGAGGCTCCGTTGGCGTCAAGCACATCGACGATCTTGGCGAAGTCAGCCAGCGACCGGGTCAGCCGGTCGACCTTGTAGACGACGATGATCTGGACCTTGCCTCTCTTCACGTCCACAAGGAGCCGCTGCAATGCAGGGCGGTCCATAGTTCCGCCCGAAAGGCCGCCGTCATCATACATGTCGGGGAGGGCGATCCAGCCGGCGTGGCGCTGGCTAACGGTATAGGCTTCACAGGCCTCACGCTGGGCGTCGAGGGAGTTGAACTCCTGTTCGAGCCCCTCGTCGGAAGATTTGCGCGTGTAGATCGCGCAGCGGACCGCCGCCCCGCCAGCCCCGAGGCGATGTGCTTGCGGACCGTCTTCCTGTCGATTCCGAGCTGGCGCGCGATCGCAGACACAGAGACACCCTGACGATGCAATTCCAGGATCATGACAATTTCCCTGAGTTTGAT
>JAMBEQ010000213.1 GCA_024506175.1 Methylocystis sp. | reverse complement strand
TCGCTTCCTCGATCGTCGTCGTCTGGCCGAGCGCGACGATGACCACCGCCTCCTCGCCCGCCTGCACGTCGATTGCGCCGGAAAAGGCCGCGACCTTACGTTCATGCGCTGGCGCGCCGGCGTCCGGATGGCCGTGCTCGACCATATAAGGCAAGTAGGGATTGCGGCTTTCGTGGCCGAGGAAACGGCGGCGCGACGTCTCGGCGAATTCCGCAGGGATCGAGGTCGTGACGAAGGCCCAGCCCTTCACAAAATTGTTTTTGGGATTCAAGAAATAAATGGAATGCACGTCGTCGTCGATGACGGCCTCCACATCTCCAAGGCTCTCGGTGGGAATCTCGGCGAGAACGACTTCGATCGCGGGGACGATCTGGAGCAGCCGCTCGTGATCCGCCTTGTTGCGGATCTTGAGCAGGCGGAACTCGATCGGCTCCTTGGGACTAACGAAAACGGTCATCTCCAGCTCGAGATTGTCGCGTTCGGCGCGGTATACCGCCGCGCCGGGGGCGAAGGTCACCTCATAACGCGCGTCTCGCCGCCGAAGCGGCACGAAGGTCGGGCAATGCGGATCCGTGCGGGCGAGATCGTAGACGTAGATCATCTGCCCGGGAGGCGCCATGCGGCCCTCGCCCATGCGGAAGGGCGTGAAGCTGTTGAGGCGCGAATTGCCGTAGAAGGAGAAAATCTCTCCATCATTGGTGAGCACACAGCCCTGTCCTGCCGCGTTGGCGATGACATGGGCGAAGGGACGCGGCGTGCCGGGCGCGACCGTAAGGCTGCGGCCGTCTTCCGAGAAGGAATAGCGATGCCGCGGCGGCGCCGGCGGCATGACGAGCGCGCGCCTTCGCGACAGCGCCTTATCCAAAATCTCGGGGGCGACTGGCGGAACGCCAAGATGGCGGGCGACCGACTCCGTCGCGCGTCCCATGTCCTTCGCCCAGCCGTCGACGATGACAAGCTCAGCCTTCCCCGCCGGCGCGAGCTCGATTTCCACGCGCAGGCTCGCGCAGGGCTCGAAACCATAAAGCAGGCCCTCATCCTCGGGGCTGCGGGACGCTTCGCCGAACCCGTTCAGGCTGTCCGGCGCATTGGTCGGCCCCATGCCATAGAAGCGCGACTTCACGTCCTCATAGCCGAGGATCGACATTTTCGTGCCCGCGGCGGCGGCGATCGCGTGGAAGCCGACTTCCGGCGATAGACGACGATCGATCTGACGGCGCGCCCCGCCCTTCAGCAAGCGGTTCTGCGCGAAAATGGCGTTCAGCGACTGCACGTACCATGTGCCGACGTGGATGGCGTTATAGGCTGCGTCGCGCAACTCGACGGCGGTTTCATTCAACACCCATTCGCGCAGCGAGGCGAGCATGAGCTTACGGGGCCGGGGCTCCAGATTGACGATCTCGAGCCGCTGTATCTCCACCGCCTGATCGGGCGCGAGAGACACCCGCGCCTCGACGGCGAAGCCGTTCTGCTCAGCGATGAAGAACAGGCAATTCTCGCCTGCTTCGGTCAGCTGCGCGCAGGCGCCCGGGCAACGCGTCGGCGCTTCTCCTACGGACCAGAGTTCTCCCCCCTCCTCGCGCAGGAAGAGGAAGCGCCCGCGCGGATGGGCGTGATCGTCGGGACGGCGCGTGAGGTCAATGGCTGGGCCGCCGCGGGCGACGCCCTCGATGCGGATTGCGCCCTGCCCGTCCTGGAACCATTCGCTGGTCATCAGGCCGTTGGTGAGCTTCAAGGGTCGCGAGCCCGGCGCGCCACCCGCGCCTGTGATGCCTTCGAGCGGGATTTTCTGCGCCTGCGCCAAGCGCCCAAGCAGGAACAACACCAGGCCAAGGGCGATAAACCCTGCATAAGCGAGATAGCCTCCCACGAGATAGGTGTAGGAGGGCGGGCGCGAGCTCGCCATCTGTTCCGCGGCGCTCCAGGCCCTGTCCCAATCGGCCCCTCGCGGGATGTAGAAGGGCAGGAGCAGCGGCGCCCATGTGCCGAAGCGACGAATGCCTTCGGGAATGGCGCGGCTCACCTGCTCTTTGCCGACGAAGCGCGCGGCGCGCTCATCCAGCGCATCGCCGCCGACAAAGGAGAGGTTCACCAGCGTCGCGACGCGCAGGCCCATATGATCGAACCAGATCAGCACGCGGATGACGTCATAGGCGAGAAGGGCCGTGAAAATATCGAGGCTCCATGCGCGGAACTGGTTATCAGGCAGGATGTAGCTCATCCATGCCGCGACGCCGGTGCGGATCAGGCCGTCCTGATTGTACCAGGTCGGGTCCGGCGTGGCCTTCAGGAAGGAGTAGATGACCGGCGCCATCCACAGGCCCCAGCGGAGCACCCGCACGGCGTTCTCGACGAGCATGTCGAGGCCTTCCCAGCTTGCGAGCTGCTTCAACGGCTGGAGGCTGCGCCTGACCAATGCAGTGAGGAAGAAGAGGTTGATGGAAAAGAGCGGCGCCGCGAAGACCCACTGAATGACGCCCGAAAATGACTCGTCGTAAAGCAGCCGCACGCCGCCGTCGACGACGCCGAGGTCGGTTGCGCCCCATTTCGAGAAGAGCGGGCGGACCATGTAATGATTTAGCGGCTTGCCGTCAGCGGCGTAGTCGAGAGAGATATAGGCGTAGAATTTCTGGACGACCGTGCCGAGCTGGTCCGCGTCGAAATACCAAGCTATGGCGCCCGCGACAAAGGCGCCGAGCAGCGCGCCCAGCGTATAGACGCGCCAGCTTCGGAAATGCTGGCGGCGCCCGCGCATGAGTTCGGCCAAATCGAAAGCAATATCCACTCCGGCATAGGCCAGCGCGCCGGTGACGACGCCGAAGAGGAAGCGATCGCTTCCGCTCGCCGCCGGCAAATCGATTATCGCTGCGACCGCCACGGCGGCGCCCGCGACGGCGCCGCGCGCATAATTCGCCGGATGCCGGTAAGCCTCTTGCAACCGACCGAAGAAGGGCGGCGTCGAATCCGTGCTCTCGACGATCGTGCGCACGAACGGATAGGTTCCCGCGCCGATCAGCGCGCCGCCGAGCGGGCCCGAATAGGCAATGACCGTCACAAACGGCGGGAGCGAAAGGACGAACCCGACCGCGAGCAGCAGCGCCATGAAGACGAAGCCATAAACCGCGCCTTTTTCGGCTCCGGTGCGCCAGTCGTTAATGACGACGACGGAAAGCGATGGCGTCACGCGTAGCAGCCCCGCGATTGCCTGCGTCACAAGGTAGGTTTCGCCCCAAAGCCCCGCCTGAGCCAACGCGGCTGCGATTGCGGCGACAAGGTCGGCGATCGGTGGGGGGACGTGAGGCGCGACAAAAACCGAGACGGCCGTCGCCATGAAGGGCGTCAGTGAAGCGATAAAGGCGGAAACGAAGAGAATGCCATGCGGGCGCCATTGCCGGGGCAGAAAACGCCCGAGCGCGAGCGGCACGCCGATGACGACCGCCTCGTTGAGAAGAAACAGCACGAGCGTGCGCCCGACAATCTTCGCAACAGGCTCGGGAACCTCGAGGCTGGGGAAGAGCGCCGCCCCCATCTGCGTCACGGGCGGCGCGCCGAGCGCGATGAGAAGGCTGAACAGGAAGGGCAGGAGAAAGAGCGCGGCTCGCAGCCTCATGCGCGAGCGCGCGGTGATCGCGAAGACGCCGGAGAGATAGATCAGCGCCGCCGCGCCGGCCCCGACGGGAGAGAAGCGGAAAAGCTGCTCGAGCGTCTCAGGCGCCCGCCAAAGCAAGCCGGAACGGTCACAGAGCGCCGCGAACATGCCGACGGCTGCGAAATCGACAGCGAAATTCGCCGCCTGGCTGCTCCCCTCGCTCGCCGGGCGCAGGAGAAAGAGCGAGGCGGCGCCGAAAAAGCCCGCGAAGAGCAGGTGGTCGAAGCCGCCGGAGGCCTCCAGCGCGGCGATCGCGCCGAAAACGAGGCCGAAAAGGATTCGCTCCAATAGAGCGCCGCCAGTGTCCGTTTCGCCTTGGATGCTGGCCATAGGGTTCCTCCGGTCGTCAGTTGACGACGCCTTATTGGTTAATTTTGGAATCACCGGCAACCTTGCCGCTTCCCTAGCCGGAGCGCGGGGGAAAAGTCGACTCCAAGCCGGGGACGCGACGCTATCGAGCTTCGCAACAGGGCCCCGAAACGCTATAGTATAAAAAGCGCTAAAACTCCGGCCGAGGCGAAGCGAGTGAGTGAGATGGACGATCCTTTGCCCGCCGAGACCAATGCCTGCCGCCCGACCGTGCTGAGAAAGCCCACGCCGGCGAATGAAAAAAAAACCTCCTCCATCGTTGCGCCTGACAACCGCTCGGACAAGTCCGGCGCGGCCGACAAGCCAGGTCCGGCTCCGCTCGAGCAACGAATGGCGAATCTTGCCTCAGCCCTGCGCCGCGCCCGGGTAGAAAATGCGGAGCATTCCGCTGCGCTCGCCGATCTGCGCGCCGCGGAAATCGTACGGCTGGAGATTCTAGGCGACGCGCTCGCGCCCGTGCTGGCGCAAGTTCCCGCCGACTGCGACATCTTCGACTCCGCAATTTCCCCTGGCGAGCGGCCCCGACTGTTCATTGACCAGATCGGCTTCGTGGAGATGGACCGCGATCGGCGGACCTATCGCTTCCTGCAGGACACGCGCCACGGCCGCATCACTCTTCGCGAAAGCGCCAATATCGACGACATGGTCGACGCGGCGACCGATTACATCGCCCACCGTCTGATCGAGCGCGAGAAAGCCCTTGCCGTGGATTACGCGAGCGGCGGGGCGGTGCGCGCGATGCGCAGAGCCCCGCCCATGGCGGCCCGCGAGAAAGGCGCCTGGCTCGGCGGCAAAGCCTACCGGCTCTTCCTCTACTTTGTGGAGTTCCTGGGGTCGGCCGCGTTTTTCGGCCTTATCGCGGCGATCGTCATGTGGGCCTATCGAAGCTATCTGGCGGGCTGAACCAGATCCTCGGCTTCGGCCTGCACAACCTCGCCCGCAGCGTTCAACTCGCGGCGACGCAAGGCGATGCGCAGCTCGTCGCCCGCCCGCTCTATCGCATAGAGATTATAGGCCGCCGCCGGATAGTGGCCGCCAGGCCGGGCCGAGGCGGAGCCCACGCCGACGACGGGCGTCCGGCGGCTTTCGGTGCCGCGTATATAGGTGACGCTGGGCTTGTGATTGTGGCCGTGCAGCACGAGCTCCGCCCCGTGCCGGGCGATCACAGCCTCGAAAGCCGCGGCGTCGTCCAGCCCGCGCAGCGGGCGCGCGCCGCCGACATGCGGCGGATGATGCAGACACACGACGCGGGTCAACCCTTGCGACTTCGTCTCGTCGAGAAGCGCGCCGAGCGCGGAAAGCTGCTCCTCCCCCAGCCTCCCGGAGGCGACGAAAGGCGCCGTCGGAATGCCGGAGTCGAGCCCGATCAGGGCCACGCCCTCGCGCCGGCGCAAATAGGGGAAGCCTTCGGTTTTTACATCACTCGTCGTCCAAGGCTCGAAAACCTCACGCACGAGCCTCATCGCATCGGCCACATAGGCGTCGTGGTTCCCGGGGGTGAAGCTCACCTCGACCGGCGTCCCGAGCGACGCGAGCCAGTCCTTGGCGAGCGCGATCTCGGCCGGTAAGCCGATGTTCACGATGTCGCCCGTCATCACGACATGATCCGGCTTTTGCGCCTGCATGTCCTCGACGAGCGCGCCGAGCACGCCCATGTCATGCTGGCCCGCCCGCTTGTACAGCCAGTTCACATAGCCGGTGACCCGTTTTCCCAAGAGCTCCGCGAGATTGGGACGGGGAATTGGCCCGATGTGGGCGTCTGAAAGGTGGGCGAGAAGAAAGCTCACGTTCGTCCTTCGGTGCGTGAGAAAAGCGAGGGCAAGAGCGCCGGGCAAGCGCAGCTCTCAAGGGCCGCGCGTCTTTAGGCGCGCGCAAGCCCGCCCTCTCGTCTTGCATTTTCTGGCGAGCCGCCGGCTCGCGGTCAAATCGCCATTTACCCGGTTGCGCTCAGAATAGTCCTAGAGCCTTCGCGCGTCATTTGCCATAGTGATTGGATGAGAAGGGGGCAAGCAACAACGATCGCGCCGCTGGAGCCGCGCCGGCAGCCGCCGCTGCGGACGCGCCTGGTCTCGCGGATGATCACTTTCGTCGCGCTCTTCCATCGTCCGATGACGATCGGCGTGCGCGGCCTCGTTTTGGATGCGGACGACCGCGTCTTGCTCGTGCGCCACACTTATGTGCCGGGCTACTATTTGCCGGGCGGCGGCGTCGAGAGCGGCGAGACCATGCTACAGGCCTTGTCCCGCGAGCTTATGGAGGAAGGCGGCGTGCATATCCTGGGGGCGCCGGCGCTCCACGGAGTCTATCTCAACCGCCGCGTCTCGCCCCGCGATCATGTGGCGCTCTATGTCGTGCGACACTTCCGCTGCGAAGGTTTGCGCGCGCCTGACCATGAAATCGCCGAGGCCGGCTTCTTCCCCCTCGACGATCTGCCCCCGGATGCGACGCCCGCGACTTGCGCCCGGATTGCCGAGGTCTTGGACGGCGCGCCGCTTTCGCCCTATTGGTGAAATCAGCACCCGCGACAGCGTCTCCCAGTCGCGCACTCTCGGCGCTTCCCCCTTTCAGCCGCCTCCGCTACTCTTCCCCCCGCCCCTCCAGCTAGAGACGTTAGATGCGAGAGCGTTCCAGCGAAGCCCTCCGTTTCGACCGCGCCAATCTCGACTTGAGGATCGCCCTCGTTTCGGCCGTCTTTTTGCTCGCCTACGGCTTTGCGGCATTGCTCGACCGGGTCGGCGCGCCGGAGCGTTTCGTGGCCGCGGCGCCGCCCTGGTTCACGGTGCTTGCGCTGGCCGTTCTGGGCTTCCTGCTGCATTCGATGCGGGTCTCCTTCTACTACGCCGGCGGACGCGCTGTTCCCGCGCCCTATGCCGGCTTCGCCAACGCCGCCGTCGCCGTCGCTTTGCTGCTGCCCTTCGCGACGCGGCTTGCCGGGCGCTCGTGGCTGCTGGGCGTCGTCGGCGGCGCGTTCCTCGGCCTCGCTGGAGCAACGCTGTTTCTCGGGCCGTTGCTGCGCAAGACAGGCGCCTTCTCGATTTCCGGGTTTCTCGCAGCGCGCTTTCCTGCGAGCCTTCCGCGATCGGGCCTCATCGCGGCCGTCGCGCTTTCATCCGGCCTCGTCGCCGTCGCCGGCGGCCAGATCGCCGTCGACGCGCTTGTCGATCTGAGCGGGGCCGGCCGCGCTTTTGCCGCCTTCGTCATCGCTGGCGCCGGCCTCTTCATCGCAGGTCCTGGAGGATTGGGCGGCGCCCTATGGGCGGCGTGCGCCGCCGCCGGCGTGGCCTTGCTAGGCTTCGGCTGGCCCATAGCGACGCTCGGCTTCCTCGGCGAACTGCCGGTGGCGCTCTTCGGCGACGCTGGTTGGCCGGAGGCGTCGGGCCTGCTTTCAGCGTGGCGAATCATGCCGACGCCGATGGGGCCGATCGTCGAGCTCGGCGGGACGCTGGCGATAGCCATGGGCGTGGCGGCGCTCGCGCCGATTCTTGCTCCCGCGGTGGCGACGGAGGACGAAAATGCGGCGCGCGCCTCGGGGATCTCGGCCTTGGTCTGGAGCCTCGCCTTCGCGCTTCTCATCGCCGCAGCCATCGCAGCGTCGGCGTCTAGCTTCGCGGCCAGCGTGTCCGGCCAGAGCGCCGAGCGCTTGCCCGATTCGGTTTATCGAGCGAGCAGGCGCGGGCTCGTCGAGATCTGCGGCGTTCAGGCCAGCACCCCCTCTCAGGCCCAGCGGGCGTGCGCCGCGCAGAAGATCGCGCCGGGCGCCCCATTGAGCCCAATCGACGTGCGGCCGATTGACGGGACTTATCTTTTGGGTGCCCTGCCGGGCGCGACGGACCTCGGCGCAGCGGCGACGGGCGTCGTCGCCTCGGCGATCGTCGCCTTCGGCCTCGCGCTCGCCGCCATGGGATTGCAGGCCTGCGGGGCGGCAGTAGGCCATGATGCGCTCTACCGTATGCGCGGCGAGGTCGACCTCACCAGCCGCCGGCTGGCCATCACGCGGCTGGCTCTCGTCCTCGTGGCAACGGGAAGCTATATGGCGAGCGCCACGCAGATGGTGACCCCCGGCGGGCTCATCGGGTTGGCGCTTAGCGTTTCCGGGGCCTGCGTCGCCCCCTCCCTTGCGCTCGCCTTTTGGACTCGCGCGGGCGACCGCGAGGCTCTCGCAGCGCTTCTCGCCGGCGGCGCAACGCTCGGGGCCACCCTCCTCCTTGTGGGACCGGCTAGAAAAATCGAGGTCTATGCGCTCGCCGCGCTCGCAGGCGCAACGCTGGGGCTGGCCGCGGGGGCGCTCTCCGCATTCTCATCACGAGCGGAAAAGCCGCACGCCGAGGCGTTCGTGCGGCGCGTGCTGCGTGGCGACGCCCAGATCGTCACGCCTGACAAGGGGGCGTGAGCCTCCCGCTGCTAACTTGCCGCGCCCGATGATCTGAGAGAGCGTGCCGGCCGCGGCCCCCTATCCTTTTGTGCGATTTCTGCTATAAGGCCCCCGCACGCCCGGCCCCGCCGGGCGGCGCCGCTTTTGGCGCGACCTCGCTGGACGACATCCCGGCCCTGGCCGCCCCTTGCGGAGAACTCCCAACATAAAGGAAAAGACGGATGTCGATCACGGCCGAGCGCAAGCAGGCGCTCATCAAGGAATACGCCACCAAGGCGGAAGACACGGGCTCGCCCGAGGTTCAGGTCGCGATCCTGACGGAGCGCATCGTCAATCTCACCGAGCACTTCAAGACGCATGTGAAGGACAATCACTCGCGTCGCGGCCTGCTGAAGCTCGTCTCCCAGCGCCGCCAGCTGCTCGATTACGTGAAGAAGCGGGACGAACCCCGCTACAAGAGCCTCATCGAGCGGCTCGGCATTCGCCGCTGACGCCTTGTGAAGGCGGCGCCATGGCGCCGCTTTCGCGCTTTTTGGGTCGCGAGCCTTTTGGTTCGCTGGAAATGCGAGCCTGAGGCTCGCGCTACATCGGCAGGCGGCATAGGGCCGCCGCCAAATGCCGGCGCAAAACCGTCATGGCAGGATCGCCAGACGCTGCGCTGACGCCAGTCGTCGTCCGCAGCCTCTCGCCGTCTTGCTCATGACGAACCGCCGCGTTCATAAGAGAAAGACCACGCATGTTCCAAATCCACCGCGAAGAACTCGACTGGGCCGGTCGCAAGCTCGTCCTCGAGACCGGCAAGATTGCCCGCCAGGCCGACGGCGCCGTTCTGGCGAGCTGGGGCGAGACCACGGTGCTCGCGACCATCGTCGCCGCCAAGGCGCCCAAGCCTGGCCAGGACTTCTTCCCGCTTACCGTCAATTATCAGGAGAAAGCCTTCGCGGCCGGCCGCATCCCCGGCGGCTATTTTAAACGTGAAGGACGCCCTTCCGAGCGCGAGACGCTCGTCTCCCGCCTGATCGACCGACCGATCCGCCCGCTCTTCCCCGACGCTTTCCGCTGCGACACGCAGGTCATCGTGACCGTTCTGTCGCATGATCTCGAGAACGATCCGGACATTCTCGCGATGGTCGCGGCCTCGGCTGCGCTGACGCTCTCGGGCGTGCCTTTCATGGGCCCTGTCGGCGGCGCGCGCGTCGGCTATATCAACGGCCAGCTCAAGCTGAATCCCACGATCGAGGAGATGAAGCTCTCCGACCTCGACCTCGTCGTCGCCGGCACCAATGACGCCGTGCTGATGGTCGAGTCGGAGGCCAAGGAACTCTCCGAAGAGGTCATGCTCGAGGCGGTGATGACCGGCCATCGCGGCTTCCAGCCTGTGATCGAGGCGATCATTCGCCTCGCCGAGCGCGCCGCGAAGGACCCGCGCGATCTGGTTACCCCCGACCGTACGGAGATCACCGACCTTGTCTCGCGGATCGCCGAAGCGGACTTGCGCGAAGCGTATAAGCTCACCGTGAAGCAGGACCGCTACGCCGCGGTCGACGCGGTGAAGGCGAAGGTGTTGGCGGAAATCTTCCCCGAAGGTGAAGAGAGGAATTTCACCAAGGAAGAGGTGGCGGAGGTTTTCAAAGAGCTGCAGGCCAAGGTCGTCCGCTGGAACATCCTCGACACGGGCATTCGCATCGACGGCCGCGACGTGAAGACGGTGCGCCCGATCGTGGCCGAAGTCGGCGTTCTCCCGCGCGCCCATGGCTCGGCGCTCTTCACGCGCGGCGAAACCCAGGCGCTTGTCGTCGCCACGCTCGGCACGGCGGAAGACGAGCAATTCGTCGATTCGCTCGAGGGCACCTATAAGGAGCGCTTCCTGCTCCATTATAATTTCCCGCCCTACTCCGTCGGCGAAACCGGCCGCATGGGCTCGCCGGGCCGCCGTGAGATCGGCCATGGCAAGCTCGCCTGGCGCGCGATCCACCCGATGCTGCCGGCCGCCGCAGAGTTCCCCTATACGCTGCGCGTTGTCTCGGAGATCACCGAGTCGAACGGCTCCTCGTCGATGGCCACGGTCTGCGGCACTTCGCTCGCGCTGATGGACGCCGGCGTGCCGATCAAGGCGCCGACCGCCGGCATCGCCATGGGTCTGATCCTGGAAGGCGAGCGCTTCGCCGTGCTCTCGGACATTCTCGGCGACGAGGATCACCTCGGCGATATGGACTTCAAAGTGGCGGGCACGGCCAATGGCGTGACCTCGCTGCAGATGGACATCAAGATCGCCGGCATCACCGAAGAGATCATGCGCGTCGCTCTCGGCCAGGCCAAGGACGGCCGCATGCACATCCTCGGCGAGATGGCGAAGGCCATCACCTCTTCACGCGCCGAGCTCGGCGAGTTCGCGCCACGCATCGAGACCATGAAGATCGCGACAGACAAGATTCGCGACGTCATCGGCTCGGGCGGCAAGGTGATCCGCGAGATCGTCGAGAAGACCGGCGCCAAGATCAATATCGAGGACGACGGCACGGTAAAGGTCGCGTCCAGCGACGCCAACTCCATCAAGGCGGCCATCAACTGGATCAAGTCCATCGCCTCGGATCCGGAAGTGGGCGCGATCTATGAGGGAACGGTTGTGAAGACTGCCGACTTCGGCGCTTTCGTCAATTTCTTCGGCGCCAAAGACGGCCTCGTTCACATCTCGCAGCTCTCCAAGCAGCGCGTCGCGAAGACGACCGACGTGGTCAAGGAGGGCGACCGCGTGAAGGTGAAGCTTCTCGGCTTCGATGATCGCGGCAAGGTGCGCCTCTCCATGCGCGTCGTCGACCAGGAGACCGGCGAGGATCTCGAGGCCAAGGAAAAGGCCGAAAAGGAAACCGCAGCCGCCTCCTCGAATGGCGAATGAGCGCTGACGCACAGCTTGAAAGATCGAGCCGCCCGACATTGTCGGGCGGCTTTTTCATGAGGAAGACAGTATGTTTAGAATAGCAACATTGACTGCGGGGGCGCTGTTTTTAGCTGGAGCGGCGCATGCCGAGCCGGACTTCTCCCCCGTCCTGGATTCAGAAACGCTCTCTTTTGAAGAGGGGAACACCGACCGCGCCGTCCTGGTGGAAAACGGCGACTCCGGCGCCGACCTCTATATCTATCTCAATCTCGAACCGGCGCGGGACCTCTCGAAGCCGCCAAAACCGGCGCTCGTGAAAAAGAGCGTCGCCTGGAGCGGCGGCATGTGGGGCACGCGCCCTTCACTCGAAACGAGCGCAAAAGGATCTCTACTCATCAAAGCGGAGAACACCGGCGTTGGCCGCGACCGTTGGAGTGAGACCCTGACCGTTGTCTACCGAAAGGGCGAGTTTATCGTCGCTGGCCTCACCCGGGAGTCCTACGACACGCTCGATCCCAATGCGGCGCATAGCTGCGACCTCAATTTCCTTTCTGGCAAGGGCAAGCGCGACGGCAAAAGCATCGACGTGAAAACACCCGCGAAGAAGCTCGCCGACTGGTCGGACGATAAAGCGCCGCCGAAGGAGTGCGTGTTTTAATCCTTCACAACGCGATCGTCGCTCTATCTCAGTTTGATCCCAAAGCTTACCGAGCAAGCGATGATGCAGCTACCGAAGGCCGAGGATGCGCCGGCGCGGGAGACCTTCGCCGCCGGCCAGCCGATCGACATGTTTCTGCTCGCTCGGCTAGGCTTCACCGTCATCTTCGTGATCATCACGGCGCTGGTCACCGAGCCCTATCTGGCGAGTCTCACATGGGCGCTTGTGCTCGCCGTCGTGTTCATTCGCCCGCATCGATGGCTAGAGGCGCGGCTCGGCGCTACTGCGGCCGCCGCCGTGTCCGTTTTTCTCATCGCGGCGATCGTTGTCGCGCCGCTGTTTTTTGTCTCGCAGAGGCTGGTCAACGAGGCGCTCGCAGGCCTAGCATACATCCAAGCGGCGATTGGCGAGGCAAACTGGAGCGCTTTTCTCGACGCGCATCCGTGGCTCAGACGGATGGGAAACCAAATGGATCTAAGGGAGATAATTGCGAGTTTTGGACAGTTTCTCACCACAATCGGCGCGACGTTGCTACGACAATCGACCGGCCAAGCGTTCACCATCCTTCTCGCCTTCTACATGCTATTCTTTTTCCTGCGCGACCGCCGGGCCGGACTAGAGGCCCTCGTGCGCTATTCTCCCTTTTCCGACATCGAGACCGGCAAGCTTCTCATACGCGCGCGGGACACGATCCACGCCATCATCTACGGCACGCTTGCCATCGCCGCGTTGCAGGGCGCGCTTGGCGGCTTCATGTTCTGGGTCCTGAATTTCCCCTCCCCGCTGTTCTGGGCTTTGGTCATGGGCGTGCTTTCTATCGTCCCGGTGCTCGGCTCTTTCGTGGTCTGGATTCCGGCGACAATCTTTCTCGCGCTCGAGGACCGCTGGGGCGAGGCGCTGGCGCTCGGCATCTGGGGGAGCGTCGTCATCTCGACGGCGGACAATCTCCTTCGCCCCTTGCTCGTCGGCGAGAGCTTGCGGCTCCATACGGCGTCAACCTTTGTCGCCATGCTTGGCGGGCTTCAGCTATTCGGATCCTCAGGACTTATTCTCGGCCCTATTGCATTCACTTGGACGACGCTCATGCTGGAGTTCTGGCGCCGGCGATTAGATCCTGAACTCCAAACCAAATGACGAACCGGGGCTAAAGCGCATTCGCAAAAGTTGAGAGAGCTTGCGATAAGAATGCGCTCCAAGGTTTGGATTTGCGCGATTTCAATCGCTCGCATAATTCCATGCAAGCGGAAAGCGCGCTAAGCCGCCGTTGCGCTCCAAGGCGCGAGGGCAAGCGCCAAAGCTTCATCGAGCGCGGCGTCCTCCGCTTCCAGGATAGACGCGTTCTGGGTCCAGATAATAAAGCAGCGCGCCTTCTTTTGCGGGTAAAGCGGCGCAAGCGCCGCTCGGTAGAGCGCAAGCTGGCGGAGCTGCCCCGCATCGAGCGCCTCACGCGGGCGACCCGTCTTGAAATCGGCGATCAGCAGCGCGTCTTCGGTCTCGGCAAGGCGGTCGATGCGGCCCGACACCGCATGACCATTGCGCAGCGACGAGACAATATCGACCTCGGCGGCCGATTGCGGCCCGAAGAGTTGCGCGAGGCGAGAATCGGCAATGAACGACAGCGCCGCATCGATGATTTGCGCGCGCGCTGGGACATCGAGCGCGGCCGCGCGCACTTCAACGAAACGCTTTGCGGCCTCAGCGCGACGCTCGATGGGACATTCCGGGAGATGCTGCAGCAAGGCATGGGTCAGACGCCCGACCAAAAAACGCCTTGCATCGAGACCATTGGGCGCCGTTCGGCATAAATCGCCAAACGCGTCGGCGCCAGCCAAGGCGCTCGAAGGCCGCAACGGTGGCGCCGGCGCAGGCTCCTGCTGCGCAGGCGTGAGCGCGAAGGACGGAAGCTCGACGCCGCCCGAGACGGCGCCGACGCTTGTCAGATCACGGCGCAAGGGTATGGCGCCGCGGCGCAGGATATATCCATTAGGCTCGTCCGGAACGTCCAGCTGCTCGCAGCTTTGCGCCAGCGCCTCGACGATCATATTGTGCCAGCAGCCCTCGGCGGGGCCTCTCTCGCCATGGCAGCCCGCGATGTAGAGCCGCTCCTCGGCGCGCGTCATCGCGACATAAAGGAGGCGGCGATGCTCCGCCCGCTCGGCCTCGCGATGGGCTTCGCGCGCGCTCACGATCGCTTCGGGGTCGGTGTCCTTGCCGCGCGACCACAACAGCGAGAGCTCGTCATCGGGACCGACCGTGAATAGCTTCGGATCATGCTTGCCCGCGGGAGCGCCGCAGGTGTCTGGCAGAAAGACGATCTTCGCCTCTAACCCCTTCGCCGCATGGACGGTCATCACGCGGACGGCGCCGCCAGCGGCCTCCATGTCGCGCTTGATCGAGAGATCGAGCCCTTCGACCATTGCCAGGAAGCTGACGAGCGATGGCGCTTGCTCACGCTCGAAGGAGAGCGCGAGCCGCAGAAACTCGTCGATCGCGTCATTGGCCTCGGGCCCAAGACGCGCGACGAGGCGCCGCCGCCCGCCGCCGGGCCCCAAAATGCTACTATAAAATTCGAACGGCGGCGAGGAGACGGCCTCGCCCCGCCACGACTCGATCACCCGCGCAGCCGCGCGATAACGCTCTTCCTCGGACTCCGCGAGCGCTTCGTAAAGCGAGGCCGGCCGACGCGGCGCGATCTGAATCAGATCATCGTCGTCGAAACCGAAAATGGGCGATTTGAGAACGGTCGCAAGCGTCAGATCGTCGGCTGCAAGAAGCGCGACGCGCCCGAGCCCGACGAGATCGTTGACGGCAATGTGATTGGCGAGGTCGAGGCGGTCCGCGCCCGCGACGGGCACGTTCTCCGACTTCAGCGCCCGTATCAGCGCTTCGAAGAATGCGCCGCGCTTTCGCACGACGACAAGAATGTCACCCGGCTCCACACGCCGGATGATCTCCCTGTCATGCACGCTTTCGCCGCTCTCTGGCGCAAGAAGCGCCTTCACTTTCTTTGCGATCTTTTGCGCCAATCGCTCCGCCGGATCGCTCGAGGCTGCATAATCCAGCGGCAGGCGCCAATCTTCGGGCTCTTTCTTGCCGAGCGGCCCTATGGGGCTCCAGATTTCAACAAGCGCGGGAAGGTGGGCCTTCGCCGCCTCATGTTTAAGCGGGGGCTTGTTCGGGTCGGCGCCACAGGTAAGGCCGAGCCCGTTGTCGCCGTAGTTGAATACATCGTCAACCGCGGCGAGCACGCCCGGCGCAGAGCGGAACGATTCGACGAGTTGCACGTATTTGAAGCGCTGCTCCACCGCCAGAAAGCCGCGCTCGAAGCTGCGGCGCATCTCGTCGAACTTCTCGGGCGCGGCTCCCTGGAAGGAGAAGATCGATTGCTTGTCATCGCCCACCGCAAAGAAGCTGCGGCGCAGACGACGCGCGCCCACTCCAGCGCAGAACTCCTTGGCGATGGCGGTGAGAATGTCCCATTGTCGCGCGCTCGTATCCTGCGCCTCGTCCAACAAAATGTGGTCGATCTGCGAGTCGAGCTTGTAGAGAACCCAGGAGGGATTGGAGCGATGCAGGAGGCGACGAGCGCTTTCGATCAGATCGTCGTAATCGAGGAGATTGCGATAGCGCTTCAGCCGCTCATATTCGGCGACGATGGCGTCTCCGAGCGTCGCGAGCGCGAGCGATCGCTCGGCAACGGCCGCCGCCTTACGCTTTTCGACAAGCGGCCCGAGCCGATCGCGCTCGGCCTCCAAGCGTTCGAGCAGGCCGGGGGCGAGCTTCTGCAGTCCGCCCGTGATGATTTTTGCTTTTTTGTCTCCGCGTGGCGTCCCTTTATCGGTGTAGAAGACGCAGACGTAACGATCGACCTGCTCGGAAATCGACGCCGCCGCGATCGCCCGCTCCAGGTGCGCCGCGACCTTCTTGTCGTTCGACGAGCCGCGTTGCAGCACGGCTAGAAGCTCTGGCCAAGTCTCGCTTCCCTCGACGATCTCGGCTTCGATCCGAGCGAGCGTCTCTGCGTTTCGTAATCCCAGGCGGGCGCGCAAGCGCTCGGCATAAACCCGCTTGTCGAAGGCCTGCGCCAGCGCGTCTCGCCTCGCGAGCAGCTTGTTGCACAGATCGTCGAAGCCCTTCTCCGTCGCCTCCTCTGCGACAAGCTTCAGCGCCTCATGCAATTCGCCTTGGGCCCGCATGGCCGTTTCGATCGCGCGATGCTTGGATATCTGCAACAGTTCCGCTCGCGCCATGTCGTCGAGCACGCTGAAGCCAGCCGGCGCATTGGCCTCGAATGGGAAAATATGCAGCAGCCTCTCGCAGAAGGCGTGGATCGTCTGGATTTTCAGCCCTCCCGGCGTCTCCACGGCGCGGGCGAAAAGGCCGCGCGCGAAATTGAGCTTGCTGCGCGTCGGCGTTCCTGCGCCTGTCCGTTCGATTTCTTCCGTGAGCGCTTCGTCGGCGAGCAAGGCCCATTGCGCGAGCTTGTCGAAGACGCGCGTCGACATATTGGCGGCGGCGGCCTTGGTGAAGGTCAGGCAAAGAATCTGCGAAGGACGCACGCCTTCGAGCAACAGCCGCAAGACGCGCTGCGTCAGGACGTAGGTCTTGCCGGAGCCGGCATGCGCCGACACCCACGCCGACACATGCGGATCGGACGCTTTCTGCTGGGCGCGAACCGTCATCGAGACAAAGGCCCGGTCGCTCATGCGCCATCTCCGCCGCCGCGCGTCCATTCCTTCACGCGCGCGAGATGGTCGTAATCCCCTTCATGCGCAACGAGCGCCACATAGGGGCGCGAGGGATAGGGCGTCTTCGGGTCGCGATATTGCGAGAGCATGTTGAAGAGCTCGTCGCGATGCTTTGCGACAACCTCAGCGAAAGAAGCTTCCTTCCATTCCAGCCACTGCGTCGCGCCGCCGTTTTTAAGGCCGACGTAAGCGGCGCCTGCAATGTCGCGAGCTATGACCCCCTCGAAGGCGCCCGCCTGAATCATCGCCGCTTCCAGCGTCAGTTGCGGAGACCAGCCAGCGAAGACCTGTTTTTTTGTCGGCGGCGCGCCGGTCTTGTAATCGAAGACATAGGCCTCTCCTTGCGCGCCAATCTCGATGCGATCGGCCTTTGCGGTCAGCTTGAAGTCGGAGCCGTCGGCAAGACGTATCGTCCACGCGCCGGATTTTTCCATGTGGACAACACAACCACTCGCGCGCCTTTCTGCTTCGAAAGAAAGCGCGTGGTCGAGCCCCGCCGAGAGTCTCGGCCAGGCAAAGGTCTCAAAGGCCGGATCGGCAAGAAAATCTTTCAGAAGCGCACGGGCGATTTCTTCGAGTTCTTCGCGCGCATCAGGAGGGAGAGCGCCGCTCGGGCGTTGCTTCACGAATGTTTCCAGAGCGGCATGAATGGCTGTTCCAATCTCACGCGCGCCGATCTCTATGCCCAATGGCTCGAGCGGCTTTAGCTTTAGAACATGTTCGGCGAAGATCGCGTAAGGGTCGCGGCGCAAGACCTCGATGCGCGTGACGCTGAGCCTCGTCGGCCGCAACTCGATCGGCGGCCTGGGCGCCGGCCGCGCAAGCGTCGTCATCTCGCTGGCGTCCGGCTGATCGAGCGCCATCGCAATCGCCAGCATTCGCGCGCCGCGCTCCCGGCACGCTCTCATCGCTTCGCCGGCGAGCGCTTCGAGGCGGGCGAGAAAGCGCGAGGCGACGGTGGGCGCGCCATCGCGCTTGGCCGCGCGGCTCAGAACCACGTTCTTCGCCCCAAGCGCCATAACGAAATCATGGGCGCTTTGCCCGATGCGCCGCTCGGGCGGCGAGAGCCCCAGCTGCCTGCGCATGGAGCGGTTCAGGAAGGCGCCTGTCTCCGACTGCGGCGGCCACACGCCTTCCTCGAGCCCCGCGAGAAGCATGAGGTCGGCGTCGATGAGGCGGGCTTCCAGCGGGCCCAGGATCTTCAAGCGGGGATGGGCGCGGCGCGGGCCGCGCAAGGTCGTCTCGAACGAGATGCGGTCGAAAAGCGCGGCATAGGCCGAAGCGTTGAAGCCGGACGGCGCATCGGCGCGCGCAAGTCTCTCGAAGAGATCGAACAGCGCAGCGGCGCCTTCGTCCTCGCCTTCCTCGGCTCCTCGCGCGACCGACTCGAAAGCGGCGCGATGCGCCTGCGCGAAGCATTGCAAATCACACGCCTCGCGCAAGGCAAGAAGCGGCGCCACAGCCGCCTCCACATCGCAAAGCAAGGAGACAATCTCAGTCCATTGCGCGTCGTCGATCCGGCGCGCCGCCGGATGCGCGTGCGCCTCGGCCGCCGCCGCGCGCGCTTGCGCTGCCTGCGCCGCATAGCCGCCAGCGCCCGCGGGTGAAGCGCGAAGCACCCCGACCTCGACAAGTGGCGCCAACGCCGTCGTCTCTTCCCGAGTGCGTCCGAGGCGCACGAGCGGATGCGCGAGCAGCGCGGCGATGGCGACCGCGTCGAGTTCGCTGGTTGCGATCCCGGCAATAAGACGCGCGAGCGTCCCCGCTTGCGTCGACGCGAGAGACGCGCCGCCGGAATCGTCGATTTCGATGTCGAAGCGTCGCAACTCGGCCGCCACGCGTCGCGCAATGGTTCGATCGGGCGTGACAAGCGCCGCGGTGCGGCCCGGCGTCTCCAAGGCCTCGCGCATGAAAAGGGCGAGCGAGAGCGCTTCCAACTGCTCGTCCGGCGCCTCGAGCAATGTCACGCCATCGAGCGCCGCCTGAAATCTGGCGGCGTTCGCGCTCCTGAAATCGCGCCACGCGGCCGTCGCATCCGCTGGCGCCATTGCTTGCGAGACGAGCCTGCGTCTGTCGGCGCCAATATGGGCCCGCGCAAGCTCACGCACATCCTCGCGCGTCAATCGCATCACGCCGAGCAGGCGCTTCAACATGGTTTGGGGATGCGTGAAGGCCGGCTCGTCCTCGTCCTCGCCCTCGCCCACGCGCGCCCAGGCGGCCTCGCTCATATCCAAATCGAGGCCCGGCAACACCACCGCGCCATTGTCGCGCGCGGCGATCGCCGCGAGCAACCGCGCCGTCGTCGGCTGTGCGCCGGTCGAGCCGATCGCAATTACCGGCGGGTGACATTCGCTCTGCGCGAGTTTTGCGATTTGCGCTTCCAGCAACCGCTTCTGGCGCGCGGAGGCGTCGACGCGCCCAATCTCCCGCAGCATCGCAGGCCACTGATGCAAGGCGATGCGCAGAAAGGTTGTGGTGATCGACCAATAGCGATCGAATGCGCTGTCGTCGATCGCCTTGTCTATCGCGTCGGCGTCGATGTCTTCGATGATGAATTCGTCTATCAGCGCGCCGAGGTCAGCGGCGAGCGCATAGGCGCCGGCCGGCGAAGAGGCGACGAGGAAAGGCTCGCTTTCGTCATAGATAAAATCGCCCTGCCCATCCGCCGAAACAATGGCGTTGCTCACCGCATCCGACCATTTGACGACGAGTTGCGCAAGCAGGAGGCGGCGCTCCAGCTCTTCGATCTGCGGGAACGCCGTTTCGTCGAAATCACTGGCAAAATCGCTGAAGATTGCAGAGGTCTCGCGCTCCTCCAATCCGCCGAGCGGCAGGATTCGCGGCATGAGCGTCGCGCCCTTGTCGAAGGCGCTTGCAAATTGCGCGCGAAGCGCGCGCGCAGCGCGCTGCGTCGGCACATAAATCGTGGCGCGCGCCATGGCGAGGGGCGGCGTCTCCCGCCCCAGCGACGGAAGGATTTCGCCTGCAAGAAAGGCGTCGACGAAGGCTTCGAGAAAAGGCGCGCCGGGCGCAATGGTGAAGACGTTGCGCTTGGTCGGCAAGCTTACCCTCCCCGCGCACGTATCGCTTTCTCGGCCTCGCCGATCGCAGCGATCGTGCCGACATGCAACCAGAGCCCGCTGGAGACGACGCCGAAAAGGCGCCCCTTCTCAGCCGCCGAAAAGAGAATGGGCGCGAGCTTGAAGACGTCGCGCGTCTCGCCCGCGAAGAGTTGGGGCTTAATAAGCCCGACGCCTGAGTAGACATAGGGCTTCGGCCCAGCGCGACGGATCACCCGGCCTTCCGGAGAGAGGTCAAAATCGCCTTCCCAATCGACTCCGACGCTGCCATGCGTCGGCGCCAGCAGCAGCGCCGCGTCCATTTCTTCAGGGTCCCATGCTTGCGCAAGGGACACGAGATTGGATTGCGGCGGGCCAAACCAGAAAGCGTCGGTGTTGCAGATGAAAAAGGGGGAGTCGCCGATGAGCGGCAGGACCTTCTTGATTCCCCCACCCTGGTCGAGAAGCAAGGCCCGTTCATCGGAGAAAACGATGCGCGGCTCCCGTCGCGCTACAAGGTGATTTTCTATCTGATCGGCGAGATGATGCAGATTGACGATCGCCGTCTCGACGCCTGCGGCGGCGACATCGTCGAGCGCGCGGTCAATCAGCGCGCGCCCCGCCACGGAGACCAGCGGCTTCGGCGTCGTATCGGTAAGCGGCCGCATGCGCGTGCCGAGCCCCGCCGCGAAGACCATGGCCGTCTTAGGCGCCACTGAAGAGTCCGGGGAGATTGGCTTCATACCAAACTTTTATCTCAGCCAGCGCCGGATGCTGCAAGCTCTTCTTCAGATAGCTTTCGACGCGCGGCATATGGGCGAGATATCGCGGCTTGCCGTCGCGCTGATCGAGGCGGGCGAAGATTCCCAGCACCTTTGTCGCGCGCTGCGCCGCGAGCGTCATATAGGCTTTCGCGAAAGCCGCCATGTCGAAGGTCTCGTCTGCGTCGCGCCGCTGCTTTGCGTAATGCGCGAGCAGCCGAACCTCCAATTGATCGGGCACGGTCACGCGCGCGTCCTGGCCGAGCGACGCCATGTCATAGGCGGGATGACCCAGAACACAATCCTGGAAATCGATGACCCCGATGCGGCGAACGCCTTCGCGCTCGGGAAGCCAGATGAGATTGGGAGAGTGATAGTCGCGCAGCGT
>JAMBEQ010000212.1 GCA_024506175.1 Methylocystis sp. | reverse complement strand
CCACGAGGTCGATCGCCTTGTCGGGCAGAAAGCGGTCGGAGATGTAGCGGTTCGACAGAGTCGCCGCCGCGACGATCGCGCTATCGGTGATGCGCACGCCGTGGTGCATCTCGTATTTTTCTTTCAGCCCGCGCAAAATCGAGATCGTGTCCTCGACCGTCGGCTCGTCGACGAAGACGGGTTGGAAGCGCCGCGCCAGCGCCGCGTCCTTCTCCACATGCTTTCTGTACTCGTCGAGCGTGGTTGCGCCGACGCAGTGCAACTCGCCGCGCGCGAGCGCAGGCTTCAGCAGGTTCGAGGCGTCCATCGCCCCCTCCGCCTTGCCTGCGCCGACCAGCGTATGCATCTCGTCGATGAAGAGGATGATCTTGCCCTCGGCGGCGGTGATCTCGTTGAGCACGCCCTTGAGGCGCTCCTCGAACTCGCCGCGATATTTCGCGCCGGCGATGAGCGCGCCCATGTCGAGCGCAAGCAGCTTCTTGTCTTCGAGAGATTCCGGCACGTCGCCGTTGACGATGCGCAGCGCGAGACCTTCGACGATCGCCGTCTTGCCGACGCCGGGCTCGCCGATCAGCACCGGATTGTTCTTGGTGCGGCGGGAGAGAACCTGCACGGTGCGGCGAATTTCTTCGTCGCGGCCGATCACCGGATCGAGCTTGCCTTCGCGCGCCGCTTCCGTGAGGTCGCGGGCGTATTTCTTCAGCGCGTCATACTGGTTCTCGGCCGAGGCCGTGTCGGCGGTGCGGCCCTTGCGCAAATCCTCGATCGCGGCGTTGAGCGACTGCGCCGTCACGCCAGCCTGGCTGAGGATTTTGGCGGCTTCCGTGTCCTTTTCCAGCGCCAGCGCCAGCAGCAGGCGCTCGACGGTGACGTAGGAGTCGCCCGCCTTTTGCGCGATCTGCTCGGCATTGGCGAAGAGTCGCGCGGTCGCGGGCGCGAGATAGAGCTGGCCCGCGCCGGAGCCGGCGACCTTGGGGAGCTTGGCGAGCGCCGCCTCGGTCTTGGCCAAAGCTTCGCGCGAACGCCCGCCCGCGCGGTCGATGAGGCCGGCGGAGAGACCCTGCTCGTCGTCGAGCAAAACCTTCAAAATATGTTCAGGCGTGAACTGCTGATGCCCGTCGCGAGTCGCGAGCGACTGCGCGCTCTGCACAAATCCGCGCGCGCGTTCGGTGTATTTTTCGAAATTCATAAGATCCCCTCTCGACCTGAAGGGCGCGGCCTCTTCCAGACCATTTTCAGCCGAAACAGCTACCGTTTCGGCGAAGAAAATGCTTCCGGGCTACGAGCGACGCGCCCAGCGTCCACTATAATTCCGGCCCCTTGCGGCGGCCTTCGAGAGCGATATGGGGAGGGTTGCGGAGAGTTGAAGGGGCGTGCCTACGGAAGCGTCGCTTTATTCCTCTCCAATCCTAGGCTAGGACTCGTTTCGCTCACGCCCGAATTTTGGAATTTTTGCATGGATGAGAGGGATAAGAACTTAGATCCGCTTTCATACGATGGATTCTACGCATGGCTTTCACAGCAGCCGAAGAGTGTAACGGGTCTGTTAACTGCGCGGAGCGCGATGCGCGCGCTGCCGGAGGTTTACCGCGGAATCGGACCGGTGGACGATTCCGCGGTCGACCATATCGAAGGATACGGAGCAGCAGTTTTCCGGGCTTGCGCTACTGCTCTTTGCGTCGCGCTGCATCCATCGGAAAACTCAAGCCGAGATTTAGCGCTTGCGCATAACTACTCGTTCTTCGCGGACGGCCGATACACAGCCATCCGCGCCGCAAGAGCAGCACTCAATGTGCTTGGGGCAGAGACAGACGAAGAGGCAAGAAAACGGGCTTACAATGAAATTAATCGCGATTGGTATGCAGTTGCTCTGGATGCCAAGTTTTTGGTGGATGGAGGGGCGATTTCACAGCTGGCTGCTCGTAAATTGTGGGGAAACAGAACTGTGCCAACGTATATTCATAAGTATTGGCACGATTTGATTGCCGTTCTTCCAAAGAATCATAACTGGGAGGTCTGGATTGAGTGGTATGAGAGTTATTTAGAGGGGAAAAAGAGAAGCGAAAGTTATGAAGCTGTTTTTTCATCCGCACCAGCTAGCTTATGGGGGGAAGGGGCCAGGCAAGCAAATACCTGGATAAGGCAGCAGCTGACGTCGATGCCGGCCATTCCCGCCGGCCGCCCCGCCACGGTCGAGCCAATCCTAATAGGCGAGATCGTTACAATTTCCCGGGCGCCCATCAATGCCGATCTCTCCGCCTCAGACATTGCCGCCGCTCTCACCGCGCTGAAATCGCGGTTCGAGCGGCTGCTTGGCGAAATCGAACAGGCCAATATCGACCCACGTTTCCCAGCTATCCTGCGCGACTTTATCGACCGCCTGCCATCCTCCGGGCCGGACGCCGCGACGGTGCTCGACATGGGCCACGAACTCGCGGCGTTGCGCGGCTATGAGCCCATCGTCATCGAGGAATGGCCAAGCGCATTGAGCCCCCGCTACTCCGCCGCGCTTCTTGCGCTCGACCTAACGCTAAAGAAATTCCCAAAATGGAAAGAATTCGCAGCGGAGCAGGGGCCATCGGTCACACCCGAGCAGGCGGAAACGACGGTCATTCTATCTCATGTGGTCGCCGACGATCTCCGCGCGCCAGGTATTGCCGAACATGTCGACCCGGTGGTTCCTCAGACGCTCGACGCCTTGGCGGAGCGCTCGAAGGAAATCGGTGGCGGAATTGCGCAGATGCACCAGCCCGCGCAGGCCGAAGCCGCGCGCGACCAGTTGGAGAGCGTCAATAATCTTCTCAAGCTCGCCGCTTCAATCGCGTTGGCAGCCAATAATCTCGGCAACCTTGCTTCCTCCGCGCTCAAGCACCTCGGCGCTCCAGCGAAGGCTCTGGCCGGAACAGTTAAAACCGGCGCGAAATATGCGAGCGACAAGATGTGGGAGGGCGCCAAGGAGCCACTGGACAACTTCTTCAAGGAGAGCGGAAAGAAGCTCGCTTCGTCGGCGGTGGCCTTCTTGAAGCTTATGACTCCGTTTGCTGCAGGATGGCTGATGGCCGAATTCCCGACGATGTTTTCATGGCTGAAGCCGATATTGCAGCAACTTGGCTGGTTATAATGCGTTACGGCGCTCCTCAGCGTGAGTGCTGCTTGTGGCGCCCGCTTAGCCTCCCCTGGTGGGGAGCTGCGCGGAGCGATCCGCACAATCGCTGGGCGTAGTTCCGTGTCCGTGACACGCGGCCGACTACAGAAGGGAAAGCGCGGGCGGAGGGCTCAGCCTTGCCCCGTAAGCTCCCGCTTGCGCCGCTCCACGGCTTCCTGCAGCGCGGCGAGGCTCTCGGCGACTTGCGTGGCCTCGAAGGATTTCAGCTTGTCGGTGTTTTCGAGGTCGATGCGGCGCGGATAGACCATCACCATGCCCTTGGGCGCGCGGGTTTCGAGCTCCGGCGCGGTGTCGCAGGCGAAGACGATGGTCGGCACGCGGCATTTGCCCGCCTGCGCGAACACATTTGTTGCGAGATTATCCGAGATGCCGGCGACGGCCTTGGCGACCGTATTCGAGGTCGCGGGCGCGACGACGAGCGTGTGATAGACGTTGTAATAGAAATTGCCGACCGGGGCCGCGCTGGCCGTGGTGTCCTTGTAGATGCGGATCGTGTCCGGCAGGTCGAGATCGTGCTTGTACATCCGCACGACTTCCGCCGCCGCCTTGCTGACGAAAAGGTCGCAATGGTCGAGCGTGCGGATCATCTCGAGGCACTCAGTGAAGAAATGCCCGGAGCCCGTGAGCGCCCATCCCCAACGCGGCGTGACGACGTCTTTCGTTTTTGTCATGAAGCCATCTTCTGTGTAGCGGAGGCGACAGGCGCGCCGGGCAGGGCGCCGCTGGCAAGAAGCGCCCCCGCATCAGCGAGCGCGCGCGGGCCGGCGACGTAGACGGGCGCGCTATCGACATAATCGGGAAAGGCCGGGTCGACAATGCCGGCCGAGACAATGCCTTCCAAAGCAGAATCGGCGCCGATATCGACGCTCTTGATCAGGAGCAGGGCTTCCGCGCCCATTTGTCGCGCGAGCCAGGCGGCGAGGCTATCGGAGGTGACATCCCAGCCAGGATGAATGTCCTCCGCGGCCATCACCATGTTGAAGGCCCGCCACAGAGCGATCCGGCCGCGCGCATGGGCGGCGTCCATTTCCGCCGGCGTCGTCGCGAGGTCGAGGTCGTAGAGCTCCGCCAAAGCGAGCGCATATTGTTCCATGGCGAGAAGCGCCATGGCGTGGGCGGTCTTATCCGAATAACCGAGCTTCGGTTGCGCCGCGCGCACGGCGTCGGCGAAGGGACCGCCGCCGCAAACGAGCGTGAGTCGGCGCGGCCAGCGCCCGAGCGCCTCGACCCAGCGCGCGAGATTGGGCGAGTCGTGGAGACTGCCGCCGATCTTCGCGACGAGGAGGGGCGCAGGCGTCGTCATGTCAATCGGGTAGGACGCGCAGGTGGCCGGCGGGACGTTCGCGGCGGATCTTCACGCCCACGGCGCCGGGCGCGACGTCGAGCTTCTCGACCTGCACGGTCACGGCGCGCACCCGCTCATGCAGCAGTACGCTTTCCGCGAGGCGCTCGGCGATCGTCTCAACCATGGCGACATGGCCGCTGGCGAGGATCATTTTGATGGCGTCCATGATGACGTCGTAGGAAAAGACCGCGCGCATGTCGTCGGAGTTTTCCGCGCGCGTCACCTCGGCGTCGACATTGAAACGCACGCGCTGCGTGTGGCCATATTCATGCGCATAGGCGCCGACTTCCATCGGGACAATATAGTCGTGCAGAAAGACACAGTCCGTGTCGGCGACGCCCGGCGGCTGGATGAAGCCGCGCGCGATGAGCGACCATTCGGCCGCCATCTCCTCGATCATGTCGCTGCGCGTCGGGATAAGATCACGGATGAGCGCCACGGCGGCGGCAGAGAGCGCGCCGCGCCGGTCGCCGTGTTCGCAGAGCGCGCCGCGAAAGCCGATGACGTCGGCGCCGGTGACGAGGAGACGCGGCACGTCGGGCGGCTCCAGCGCGCCGGCGAGCCCCGCGGCGAGCCCCAACTCGCGGCAGCTGGCGGTGAATTCCGAAAGCGCCCCGACCGTCATGATGTCAATCAGGCGGCCGTTGCTCTTATGCGCCGTGTCGAGCATGGCGCCGTGAAAGCCCGCCTTGGCGAGCGCGGGCAGGCGCGCGAAATCCGGGCGCAAGTCGGCAAAAAGCACCGCCACAAGCTTTACGCGCTCGGCGATGGGCGCGAGGGCGGCGATGATCTCATCGGCGTCGGGCGTCAGCGGCAGCGCGAATTTCACATAGTCGACGCCGGTCTCGATCGCCTCCTCAAAAGCCTGGCAGGCGTGAGCGACGTCATGCGGAAGATCGACGACGGCGCTGACCGGGCGGCGGCCGTTTACCCCTGCGACAATCTCCTTGACCCGGGCCAGCGAAAGCGCGCCGAGCGCGCCTCGCTCGGGATCCTTGCAATCGATGATATCAGCCCCATGAGCGAGGGCGGTCTCCGCCTCTTCTCGCGAGAGAACGCTGGCCAACATCAGGGTCATTCTTTCGGGCTCCCGGAGGTCTTGAACGCTTTCTTCCTCCCCCGCTTGCGGGAGAGGGGCCCCTGCGTCGGCGGGGGTCGGGTGAGGGCGCGCGCGCGAACCCTCCATATACGCTCTCGTCAGTCCTGTGAATTGCAGCGCAAAGCTAGTCGATCCGCGACCCGTTCGCCGCGAGCACGGCCGCGGCGAGGTAGAGCGAGCCCGCGATCAGCACGCGTGGCGGTTGACTGAAATTGTGAGAGGCCAGAATTCGCAGCGCCTCCTCGACATTGTCGGCATGGCTCGCCACGGCGACGCCTTCGGCCCTGGCGAGCGCCGCGACCTCTTCCGGCGGCCAGCTCTTGTGCTCGCCTTCAACCGGCACGGCGACCATTTCGCGCGCGAGGCCGGCGAAATGCCGCAGCAAGGCGCGCACATCCTTGGTGACCTGCGCGCCGCAGATCAGCGCCAGCGGGCGAGGGGAGCGGTCGTGGAATTCGGCCATGGCTTCGGCCAGCACGCGGCCGCCGTCCTCATTGTGGCCGCCGTCGAGCCAGACCTCCGCGCCCGCCGGCGCGAGATCG
>JAMBEQ010000211.1 GCA_024506175.1 Methylocystis sp. | reverse complement strand
GCGGCGAATTGGGCGCCGCCATCTGCATGGCGAGCATGTAGCGCAGCTCGTCCATGAAGGCCTGGGCGTCCTCTTCCGCATCGAAATAGCCGCCCTTCCAGCCCCAGTAGGCCCAGGCGCCGGCGAGGCGGTCGAAGACCTGCTTGGCCGAGGTTTCGGAGCCGTAGCGCTGATCCTTGGGGAACTCGGCGAGGGCTTCCATGTCAGGGACAGAGCGCCACAGGAAGGAGGGGATCGAATTCTCCTCGACCTTCTTCAGGCGCGCCGGCACGCCGGCCTTGCGGAAATATTTCTGCGCGAGCACGTCGCAGGCCACCTGGCTCCACTGAGCGGGGACCTCGATGTTGTCGAGCGAGAACACCACGGACCCGTCCGGATTGCGGATCTCGCTCTTCGTCGTGCGGAACTCGATAGACGCGTAAGGAGACTCGCCCGCCGTGGTGTGACGCCGCTCGATTTTCATGCTTCCTAATCTCCTTGAGGCGCGGGCCTAAGCTCGCGCGCGGCCGTACGCCGGCCAGCGACGCAATTGTCCGCCAATACGAACGCGATAGAGGCGCGCCTTGGCCCCCGGTCAAATCGCGCCGCGAGGCTGGGACGCCGGATACGAGGATTACGCTCAAGCAAAATGACGGCGCCCGGCGAGAGCCGGAGACAGCCAGACGTTGGGAGGAACGCTTGCCGTCGCGTCATGATCTTGTGGCTCCACACTGCGTGAGTCTGAAGGTGTCGTCAAGATATTGTGGTGGATATTAACAAGCAGACAATATGTGGACAAATTGGTGAATTCTGGGGACAAATCCAGAGAGAGGCTCCGGAAGGGCGCGTTGCTTCCCGTGATTTCAAGCGACGCGACGCAATCTCGAAACTGCCGCGGCCTGTGAATCGCCCGCTTCCTAGCAACGACGATTTTTCTCGAGACTGGCGCGGGCCTCCAAGAAGTACTGACGACCGAGAGCGTTACTTTGTCCCCATGGAAACCAAGGCCAAACGAGCCGCCGCCGCGGCGCGACCGGGGCTGCCACGCAACGCCATCCGCACCTCCTGAGTCGGCTGGAAACTAAAGCGTTGCCGGTTCCCTGTCACGCCGCCGTCGCGTCACAAAAGCTTTGTGGAAACGTGATGAGAAAATCACTTAGTGACGCGGGAGAATGATCAGGGATGTGGACCAGCCACGCGGATATTGGACGGACGATCGCCGCCCTGACGAATCTTCAGCCGCCGTCGCCGCACAAAAGGACCCTCGACGAAACGCTCGGCCGCATGGGCTCGCTCGAGGTGCGGCTTGCGCGCGGCAAGCGCGAAATTCGCAAGGCGCAGCGGCTGCGCTACGAGGTTTTCTACAAGGAAGGCGGCGCGATCCCCGACGCCAAGACCGCCTTCACGCGCCGAGACGCCGACAAGTTCGATAAATATTGCGACCATCTCATCGTCGTCGACCACGCCTGGGCGAACAAATACGGCAAGCTGAAGCCGAAAATCGTCGGCGCCTATCGCTTGTTGCGCGGGGACATGGCGCAGAAGGCCGGAGGCTTTTACTCGGCCGGCGAATATGAGATCGCGCCGCTCCTGGCGCGCCACGCTGGCAAACGCATTCTCGAGCTCGGTCGCTCCTGTGTGCTCGAGTCGCATCGCGGCAAGCGCACGATCGAGCTTTTGTGGCGCGGGCTGCTCGCCTATATCCGCGCGCATCAGATCGACGTGATGATCGGCTGTGCGAGCTTTCCGGGCGTAAGCCCCCTCGCTCACGCCCAGGCGCTGAGCTATCTGGCCCATTACGCCGGCGCGCAGGGCGAATGGCGGGTGAAGGCGAAGAGCGATCTTTATGTGCCGATGGCCATGGCCCCGAAGGAGAGTCTCGACGCCAAGGCGGCGCGCGAGGCGCTCTCGCCGCTGATCAAAGGCTATCTTCGTCTCGGCGCGCGCTTTGGGGACGGCGCGGTGATCGATCTGAAGTTCAATACGACCGACGTTTTCGTCGTTATGCCGGTCGCGGAGATTGGCGCTCGATATATCGAATATTTCGGCGGGGGCGAGCGCCGCGCGGCGTGAGGGCCCCTCGCGAGGGCGCTCGGGCCTGTGGCGCCGCGTCGCTGACCCGAATGAAATTCAACTGCCGCTCGCCCTTCGATTTCTGATAAGCTCTTTTGCAGGCGCTTCTGCCCGGCTCCCGCTGCCTCCCAGCGCTTCGACGCCGCCGAATCGGGGGTCGTCCATTCGCCTTGAATATTGCTCTGGCTTGCCTTTGCTCGTTTACGCGAGCTTTCGGAATGCGCCGCGCCAGACGCTGGAGTTGAGAAATGCCCAATCCCCCCGCTGGCTTCGACGCCGATTTCTTCGTTGCCGAGAGCGAGCGCGACCCCGTCAAGGCGGCGCGCGACCCCGCGCGGCAGCTTCCTAAGCGCTTCTATAAAGAGGCCGCCATCGGCGAGGCCGAGGGCGGCTTTTCGATCTTGCTTGACGGCCGGCCCGTCAACACCCCCGCCAAGCGCCGACTCGTCGCGCCCTCACGCACGCTCGCCGAGGCGCTGGCCTCCGAATGGGCGGGGCAGGGGGAGCGTATCGATCCCGCAATCATGCCACTGACAAAACTTGTCAATTCGGCGATCGACGGCGTCGCCCAGCAGATGGCGGACGTCGAGGCGGAGCTCGTCAAATACGCCGGCTCCGACATGATCTGCTACCGCGCCGGCGAGCCCGAGGGCCTTGCTGCGGCGCAAAGAGGGGCTTGGGACCCGCTCCTCGCCTTCGCCCGCGACCGGCTCGGCGCACGGTTGACGCTTGCGGAAGGGGTGATGTTCGCAGCCCAGCCCGAAGCCGCGGTCGCCGCCCTCGCCGCCGCTGTGCGCGAGACTGTCGGCGAAGGGGCGGCGGCGCCGCTGCGGCTCGCGGCGCTTCACGTTATGACGACCCTGACCGGCTCGCTCATTATCGCCCTCGCCAAAACGCTGAATCACATAGATCTTGCGGAGGCGTGGGCGGCCGCCCATATCGACGAGGACTTCCAGATGCGGGCCTGGGGCGCGGACGCCGAGGCGCTGGCCCGTCGGGAAGCGCGCTTCAAGGAAATGGCGGCCGCCGCCTTCCTCGCAGAATGCGCGGCGGAAGCATCGCCGAAGGGGCGAGGCGTCTGAGAAGGCGCCTTCTTCAGAAGGTTTCCGCTTATAACTTAGGCCCAGCCGTCCTTGTCTCTTGCTTTGCACAAGGCGCTGCGTTACGGAACCCGCGGCCTGGAGCTTTTCCAACCTTTAGAGCTCCCGCAAAAGCGGCCCTCGCCCCGCCGCAACGTCGGACCGACCGGACACGACACATGCCGATGCTGCTCGAACAATACATGCCGCTGGCGATCTTCATCGCGCTCTCCGCCATTATCGCCGGCGCGCTTCTCGTCGCGCCCTTCCTGCTCGCCTTCAAGGCGCCGGACCCGGAGAAGCTCTCCGCTTACGAGTGCGGCTTCAACCCGTTCAACGATTCGCGCATGAAATTCGACGTGCGCTTTTATCTCGTGTCGCTGCTCTTCATCGTGTTCGATCTCGAGGTGGCCTTTCTTTTTCCCTGGGCGGTCGCCTTCAAGGACGCCGGGGCCTTTGGTTTCTGGTCGATGATGGTTTTCCTCGGCGTGCTGACCGTCGGCTTCGTCTATGAATGGCGCAAGGGAGCGCTGGAATGGGAGTGATCACCAACCAGGGAGGCACGCTCGTCGCGCCGCAGCCCAAGGGCCTTATCGATCCGCGCACCGGCAAACCGGTAGGCTCGGACGACCCCTTCTTCCTGCAGATCAACAACGAGCTTGCCGACAAGGGCTTCTTCGTCACGGCGACGGACGACGTCATCAATTGGGCGCGCACCGGCTCGCTCATGTGGATGACCTTCGGTCTCGCCTGCTGCGCCGTGGAGATGATTCAGGCGGCCATGCCGCGCTATGATCTCGAGCGCTTCGGCTTCGCGCCGCGCGCCTCGCCGCGGCAGTCAGACTGCATCATCATCGCCGGCACGCTCACCAATAAGATGGCGCCGGCGCTGCGCAAGGTCTATGACCAGATGCCGGAGCCCCGCTACGTCATCTCCATGGGCTCCTGCGCCAATGGCGGCGGTTACTACCACTATTCCTACTCGGTGGTGCGCGGCTGCGATCGCGTGATCCCGGTCGACGTCTATGTGCCGGGCTGTCCGCCGTCGGCCGAGGCGCTGGTCTACGGCATGCTGCTGCTGCAGAAGAAAATCCGCCGGACGGGCACGATCGAGCGGTAAGAACAAAGGTTGTCTGTCCTCTCCTTCGAGACGCCCGCCTGGCGGGCTCCTCGGGACGAGGACAGGGTTGGGGAACGCGATTTCTTCATCCTGAAAAGACGGCGAAGACGCCGTCTCGAAGGACGAGGAGATCGCCCTTGCCAAGGGATTTGGGATGTCGGCTGAATTGGAAGCTCTCGGCGCGCGCGTCGGCGGCGCTCTTCCTGGCGCAGTGACGGATGTGAAGGTCGCCTATGGCGAGCTCACGCTCACCATCGCGCGCGACCGCTGGATCGAAGCCGCGACGTATCTCCGCGATGATCCCGAATGCCTCTTCGTCAATTTCATCGACGTGACGGCCGCCGATTACCCCGAGCGCGAAGAGCGTTTTGAGGTAGTGGCGCATCTCCAGTCGCCCAAGCATAATCGGCGCATCCGCATCAAGACGCCCGCCTCCGAAGAGACGCCCGTCGCCTCGCTCGTCCCGCTGTTTCCGGGCGCCGACTGGTTTGAGCGCGAGACTTACGATCTCTTCGGCGTGATCTTTGCGGGTCACCCGGACCTGCGCCGCATCATGACCGACTACGGCTTCGACGGCCATCCGCTGCGCAAGGACTTCCCCATGTCGGGCTTCGTCGAGGTGCGTTACGACGACGAGCGCAAGCGCGTCGTGTATGAGCCCATCCGGCTCCAGCAGGAATACCGCAACTTCGAATTCCTCTCGCCGTGGGAGGCCGTTCATTACGACCTGCCGGGCGATGAGAAGGCGAGTAAGTGAGCGCGTCGCAGATGAACGATCAAGCCATCGCCCCCGCCAAGCCCGACTCTCAGGGCCTTCGCAACTTCAACATCAACTTCGGCCCGCAGCATCCGGCGGCGCATGGCGTGCTGCGCCTAATTCTGGAGCTCGACGGCGAAGTCGTCGAGCGCGTCGACCCGCATGTCGGCTTTCTCCATCGCGGCACCGAGAAGCTGATGGAGGCGCGCACCTATCTGCAGAACGTGCCTTACTTCGACCGGCTCGATTACTGCGCGCCGATGAATCAGGAGCACGCTTTCTGCCTCGCGATCGAGCGCCTGCTCGGCGTGGAGGTTCCGCGGCGCGGCCAGCTCATTCGCGTTCTTTACGCCGAGATCGGTCGTCTGCTCTCACACCTGCTAAACGTGACGTCGCAGGCCATGGACGTCGGCGCGCTCACCCCGCCGCTGTGGGGCTATGAGGAGCGCGAGAAGCTGATGGTGTTCTACGAGCGCGCTTCCGGCGCGCGCATGCACGCCAATTATTTCCGCCCCGGCGGCGTTGCGCGCGATTTGCCCGACGAGCTCGTCGAGGACATCGGTGCCTTCTGCGATCCATTCCTGAAAGTGTGCGACGATCTCGAAGCGCTCTTCATCGAGAACCGCATATTCAAGCAGCGCAATGTCGACATCGGTGTGATCTCGCTCGAGGACGCCTGGAAATGGGGCTTTTCGGGCGTAATGGTTCGTGGCTCCGGCGCCGCTTGGGACCTGCGCAAGGCGCAGCCCTATGAGTGCTACGAGGAAATGGAGTTCGACATCCCCGTCGGCAAGAACGGCGACTGCTACGACCGCGCGGTGATCCGCATGGAGGAGATGCGTCAGTCGACGCACATCATGAAGCAGTGCGTCGAGAAGCTCATGCGCGCCGATGGGCGCGGCCCGGTGCTGACGCCCAATCACAAGATTACGCAGCCCTCGCGCGGCGCGATGAAGCGCTCGATGGAAGCGCTCATCCATCACTTCAAGCTCTTCACCGAGGGCTTCCACGTGCCGGCCGGCGAGGTCTACGCGGCCGTCGAGGCGCCCAAGGGCGAGTTCGGCGTGTATCTCGTGTCCGATGGCGGCGACAAGCCGTACCGCTGCAAGATCCGCGCGCCGGGCTTCGCCCATCTCTCGTCCATGGATTTCATGTGCAAGGGCCACATGCTCGCCGACGTCTCGGCGATCCTGGGCTCGCTCGATATCGTCTTCGGGGAGGTCGATCGCTAATGTCCGTCCGTCGTCTCGCCGAGCAGCAGCCCGAGAGCTTCGAGTTCACGCCCGAGAACATGGCGTGGCTCGAAAAGCAGATTGCGAAATACCCCGACAGCCGCCAGGCCTCGGCGGTCGTGCCAGCTTTGTGGCAGGCGCAGAAGCAGAATAACTACTGGCTGCCGCAGAAGGCGATCGAGAAGGTCGCCGAGCTTCTCGGCATGCCGAAGATTCGCGTCCTAGAGGTCGCGACCTTCTACACGATGTTCAACCTCGAGCCGGTGGGTAAGTATTACATCCAGCTCTGCGGCACGACGCCCTGCATGCTCTGCGGCTCGGACGACCTCATCAAGGTGCTCGAGCGCCGGGTCGGCTCGCAGCGCAAGGTGACGGCCGACGGCATGTTCTCCTGGCTCGAAGTCGAGTGCCTCGGCGCCTGCTGCAACGCGCCCATGGTGCAGATCAACGACGATTACTATGAAGACCTCACGGCTGAGATCTTTGAGAAGTTGCTCGATGATCTCGCCGTCGGCCGCCCGGTGAAGACCGGCTCGCAGAAGGATCGCGTGTCATCGGAGCCAGAGGGAGCGCTCACCAGCCTCACCTCGCTCTACGGCCAGAAATAGCGGAGGGGAAGAAGTTACATGCTCTCCGATTCAGATCGCATTTTCACAAATCTCTACGGCCTCGGTGACCGATCGCTCGCCGGCGCTCGCGCGCGCGGTCAGTGGGACGGCACCAAGGCGCTGCTCGCCCGGGGTCGCGACAAGATCATCGAGGAAGTGAAGGCCTCTGGCCTTCGCGGACGCGGCGGTGCGGGTTTCTCGACGGGCCTCAAATGGTCCTTCATGCCGAAGGAAATCGACCCCAAGCGGCCGCATTACCTTGTCATCAACGCCGACGAGTCCGAGCCCGGCACGTGCAAAGACCGCGAAATCATGCGCAACGACCCGCACACGCTGGTCGAGGGCGCGCTGGTCGCGTCTTTCGCCATGGGCGCGCATGCCTGCTACATCTACGTGCGCGGCGAGTTCATCGCTGAGCGCATCGCGCTTCAGAAGGCCGTGGATGAAGCCTATGAGGCAAACCTCATCGGCAAGAACAACATCCACGGCTATCCCTTTGACCTCTACGTCCATCACGGCGCCGGCGCTTATATCTGCGGCGAAGAGACGGCGCTGATCGAGAGCCTGGAGGGCAAGAAGGGCATGCCGCGGCTGAAGCCGCCATTCCCCGCCAATGTCGGCCTCTACGGCTGCCCGACCACTGTCAACAATGTCGAGTCGATCGCCGTTGTTCCGACAATTCTGCGCCGCGGCCCGGCCTGGTTCGCCGGCATCGGCAAGCCGAACAACACGGGCACCAAGCTCTTTTCGATTTCCGGCCATGTCAACCGGCCGTGCAACGTCGAAGAGGCGATGTCGATTTCCTTCCGCGAGCTGATCGACACCCATTGCGGCGGCATTCGCGGCGGCTGGGACAATCTGCTCGCCGTCGTTCCTGGCGGCTCGTCGGTGCGCTGCGTCCCGGCGCACCAGATCATCGACTGCCCGATGGACTTCGACAGCCTCGTCAAGCTCGGTTCGGGCCTCGGCACGGCGGCTGTGATCGTCATGGACAAGTCCACCGACATCATCCGCGCCATCGCCCGGCTGGCTTATTTCTACAAGCACGAGAGCTGCGGCCAATGCACGCCTTGCCGCG
>JAMBEQ010000210.1 GCA_024506175.1 Methylocystis sp. | reverse complement strand
CCCTTTTCGAAAGCGATCGAAGTGCTCGCCACTTCATGCGCCTCGAATTCGTCGTGCAGCATGAACTGAAGCGCGGCTCGGATGATCTCATTGTCGTCGACAACGAACACCCGCTTGTTCTCCAGCGCTTTGGACATCTCGACGCCGATCTGCATCCCGCACACCTCGCTCGTGTTGCAACTGACGAGGACAAAGCAAGCGACATGCCGTCGCTTGTATCCGCCACGGCGCATTCGCCTCTGTCAGTTCGGTTGCGAACATCGCTGTCGGCTTTGACACACGCCTTCGCGGTGATCGCGCCGACGCCGTAAACCTCGACGTACCAGCGACTTAAGCTCGCATGCAGCTTCTGGCACGCCCTTTGCGCAATGGGGTTCGCAAGGCTTTTGGCTGCCGGTTCGAACGATCAATTGGGAAACGCCGGTCGCCCGCGCCTCGTCGCAAGTGAGTGAACTTCGGCCTGCGTGTGGCGCGCGCCGATCATGTTAGGTCCAAACAAGGAGAATGCAATGTCGCTTCGACAGATCGCTTTCTACGGAAAGGGTGGGATCGGTAAATCGACCACCTCGCAGAACACCCTCGCGGCGCTCGCCGAGATGGGCAAGAAGATCCTCATCGTTGGCTGCGACCCCAAGGCCGACTCGACCCGTCTGATCCTGCACGCCAAGGCTCAGGACACCATTCTGTCGCTCGCCGCCGAAGCCGGCTCGGTCGAAGACCTCGAGCTCGAAGACGTCATGAAGGTCGGCTACCAGGACATCCGCTGCGTCGAGTCCGGCGGTCCGGAGCCGGGCGTTGGCTGCGCCGGTCGCGGCGTCATCACCTCGATCAACTTCCTCGAGGAGAACGGCGCTTATGACGGCGTGGATTACGTCTCTTACGACGTTCTCGGCGACGTCGTCTGCGGCGGCTTCGCGATGCCGATCCGCGAGAACAAGGCGCAGGAAATTTACATCGTCATGTCCGGCGAGATGATGGCCATGTATGCGGCCAACAACATTTCCAAGGGCATTCTGAAATACGCCAACTCCGGCGGCGTGCGCCTGGGCGGGCTGGTCTGCAACGAGCGCCAGACCGACAAGGAGCTGGAGCTTGCCGAGTCCCTGGCGAAGAAGCTCGGCTCCAAGCTCATCTACTTCGTGCCGCGCGATAATATCGTGCAGCATGCCGAGCTGCGCCGCATGACGGTCATCGAGTATGCGCCCGACTCCCAGCAGGCCAACCACTACCGCAACCTCGCGCAGCGCGTCGACGCCAATGCCGGCAACGGCACGATCCCGACGCCGATCACCATGGACGAGCTCGAGGATCTGCTCATGGAGCACGGCATCATGAAGGCGGTCGACGAGTCGCAAGTCGGCAAGACGGCTGCGGAGCTTTCGGTCGCTTAATTTCCGCCAACTGCCCGGCCCTCTCAAGGGCCGGGCCTACCTTCCTCAAGAAAGGCCTCCGTTATGAGTGTGGCGCAAGCTGAATCCATCGAAGACCTCAAGGCCCGCAATAAAGAACTCATTCAGGAAGTCCTGAAGGTTTATCCGGAAAAGACCGCAAAGCGTCGCGCCAAGCACCTCGGCACGTTCGAAGACGGCAAGCCGGATTGCGGCGTCAAGTCGAACATCAAATCCATTCCGGGCGTCATGACCATTCGTGGCTGCGCCTACGCCGGTTCGAAAGGCGTGGTGTGGGGTCCGATCAAGGACATGATCCACATCTCCCACGGCCCGGTCGGTTGCGGCCAATATTCTTGGGCTTCGCGCCGCAACTATTACATCGGCACGACCGGCATCGACACTTTCGGCACGATGCAGTTCACGTCCGACTTCCAGGAGAAGGACATCGTCTTCGGCGGCGATAAAAAACTCGCCCAGATCATGGATGAAATTCAGGATCTGTTCCCGCTGAACAAGGGCATCACTGTCCAGTCTGAATGCCCGATCGGCCTCATCGGCGACGACATCGAAGCCGTCTCCAAGGCCAAGTCGAAGGAGTATGACGGCAAGACGATCGTGCCGGTTCGCTGCGAAGGCTTCCGCGGCGTGTCGCAGTCGCTTGGCCACCATATCGCCAACGACGCGGTTCGCGACTGGGTCTTCGACAAGCAGGAAGGCAAGCCGGCCCGCTTCGAATCGACGCCTTATGACGTCGCGATCATCGGCGACTACAACATTGGCGGCGACGCCTGGTCTTCGCGCATTTTGCTCGAAGAGATGGGCCTGCGCGTCGTGGCGCAGTGGTCGGGCGACGGCACCATCGCAGAGCTCGAAGCGACGCCGAAGGCGAAGCTCAATGTTCTCCACTGCTACCGTTCGATGAACTACATTTCGCGCCACATGGAAGAGAAGTACGGCATTCCGTGGTGCGAGTACAACTTTTTCGGTCCCTCCAAGATCGAGGAGTCGCTGCGCAAGATTGCTTCGCACTTCGACGACAAGATCAAGGAAGGTGCCGAGCGCGTCATCGCGAAATACCGTCCGCTCATGGACGCCGTCATCGCGAAATACCGTCCGCGCCTCGAAGGCAAGAAGGTCATGCTCTTTGTCGGCGGCCTGCGTCCGCGCCACGTTATCGGGGCGTACGAAGACCTCGGCATGGAAGTTGTGGGCACAGGCTATGAGTTCGGCCACAACGACGACTATCAGCGCACGACTCATTACGTGAAGGACGGCACGCTGATCTACGACGACGTCACGGGCTTCGAGTTCGAGAAGTTCGTCGAGAAGATCCAGCCGGATCTCGTCGGCTCGGGCATCAAGGAGAAGTACGTCTTCCAGAAGATGGGCGTGCCGTTCCGTCAGATGCACAGCTGGGACTATTCGGGCCCCTATCACGGTTATGACGGCTTCGCGATCTTCGCGCGCGACATGGACATGGCGATCAACTCGCCGGTCTGGAAAATGGCCAAGGCCCCCTGGGCGGCCTGATCGGACAATAAAGGTCTCGCCTCCTGTCCGAGGCGAGACCGGCTAGCGGATACGAGAGGAACTCCTTATGCCACAGAATGCTGACAACGTTCTCGATCACTTTAATCTGTTCCGCCAGCCGGAATACAAGGAGATGTTCGAGAACAAGAAGAAGAATTTCGAAAACCCCGTCGCGGACGCCGAGCTGGAGCGGGTTCGCGAATGGACTAAGACCGAAGAGTACAAGGAAAAGAACTTCGCTCGCGAAGCGCTGACCGTCAATCCGGCCAAGGCCTGTCAACCGCTCGGCGCCGTCTTCGCCGCGGTCGGCTTCGAGAGTACGCTGCCGTTCGTTCATGGCTCGCAGGGTTGCGTCGCTTACTATCGTTCGCACTTCTCGCGTCACTTCAAGGAGCCGACCTCCTGCGTCTCCTCGTCGATGACGGAAGACGCGGCGGTGTTTGGCGGCCTCAACAATATGATCGACGGCCTGGCGAACGCCTACAATATGTATAAGCCGAAGATGATCTCCGTCTCGACCACCTGCATGGCGGAAGTCATCGGCGACGACCTCAACGCCTTCATCAAGACCTCGAAGGAGAAGGGCTCGGTTCCGGCTGATTTCGACGTCCCCTTCGCGCATACCCCGGCATTCGTCGGCAGCCACATCACCGGCTATGACAACGTCATCAAGGGCGTGCTGGAGCACTTCTGGGACGGCAAGGCCGGCACAGCGCCGGCGCTGGAGCGCAAGCCCAATAACAGCATCAACTTCCTCGGCGGCTTCGACGGCTACACGGTTGGCAACCTGCGCGAAGTCAAGCGCATTTTCGAGTCGATGGGGGTCGAATACACGCTGATCGGCGACAACAGCGACGTATGGGACACGCCGACGGACGGCGAGTTCCGCATGTATGACGGTGGCACCAAGCTCGAGGACGTCGCCAACGCCCTGCACGCCAAGGCGACCATTTCGATGCAGGAGTTCTGCACCGAAAAGACCCTGCCCTATATCGCCACAAAGGGCCAGGAAGTCGTTGCCCTCAACCATCCGGTCGGCGTTGCGGCGACCGACAAGTTCCTCATGGAAATTTCGCGCATCAGCGGCAAGCCGATCTCCGAGGAGTTGACCAAAGAGCGCGGCCGCCTCGTCGACGCCATCGCGGACTCTTCTGCTCACATCCATGGCAAGAAGTTCGCGATCTACGGCGACCCCGACCTGTGCTACGGCCTCGCGGCCTTCCTGCTGGAGCTCGGCGCCGAACCGGTCCACATCCTCTCCACCAATGGCGGCAAGGCCTGGGCGCAGAAGGTGCAGGCGCTTCTCGACTCCTCGCCCTTCGGCAAGGGCTGCCACGTCTATCCGAACCGCGACCTGTGGCACATGCGCTCGCTGCTCTTCACGGAGCCGGTCGATTACCTTATCGGCAACACCTACGGCAAGTATCTCGACCGCGATACAGGCACGCCGCTCATCCGCATCGGCTTCCCGATCTTCGATCGCCACCACAAGCACCGCTATCCGGTGTGGGGCTATCAGGGCTCGATGAACGTGCTGGTCTGGATCCTCGATGCGATCTTCGAAGACATCGACCGCAACACCAACGTGGTCGCGAAGTCGGACTACTCCTTCGACATCATTCGTTGACGCAAAGCATCGCCGGGCCAGTTGGCCCGGCGAATGCATCTTGAGCGCGACGAAGGCGCAGCCAAAGCAGCAGGAGGTTTGGAATGGCGAGTCTGTCCGATAAGATACAGGACGTCTTCAACGAGCCTGGCTGCGACAAAAACAAAGGCAAATCGGAGAAAGAACGAAAAAAGGGCTGCACCAAGCAGCTTGCGCCCGGGGCCGCGGCGGGCGGCTGCGCCTTCGACGGCGCGAAGATTGCGCTGCAACCCATAACCGACGTCGCGCATCTCGTCCACGGGCCGATTGCTTGCGAAGGCAACAGCTGGGACAATCGCGGAGCCAAAACCTCCGGCTCCTCACTTTATCGCACGGGCTTCACCACGGACATAAGCGAAAACGACGTCGTATTTGGGGGCGAGAAACGCCTCTATAGGTCTATCAAGGAAATCATTGACAAGTATGATCCGCCCGCCGTCTTCGTCTATCAGACTTGCGTCCCCGCCATGACGGGCGACGATATCGAAGCGGTTTGCAAGGCTGCCGCCGCCAAGTTCAACAAGCCGGTCATCCCGGTCATCTCCCCCGGCTTCGTGGGCCCCAAAAACCTTGGCAACAAACTCGCCGGCGAAGCGATCCTCGACCATGTCATCGGCACGCAGGAGCCGGAATACACGACGCCCTACGACATCAACATCATCGGCGAATATAACCTAGCGGGCGAATTGTGGCAGGTGAAACCGCTGCTTGATGAGCTCGGCATCCGCATTCTCGCCTGCATCTCGGGCGACGCGAAATATCACGAGGTCGCCTCCTCACACCGCGCTCGGGCGGCGATGATGGTCTGCTCCAAGGCCATGATCAATGTCACGCGCAAGATGGAGGAGCGCTACGGCATTCCCTTCTTCGAGGGCTCCTTCTACGGCATCGGCGACATGAGCGACAGCTTGCGCGAGATCGCGCGGCTGCTGATCGAACGCGGCGCGCCGGCTGAGCTGATGGATCGGACGGACGCCCTCATCACGCGCGAAGAGGCCAAAGCCTGGGCCCGCATTGCGCCCTACCGCGAGCGTCTTTCCGGCAAGCGTGTGCTGCTGATAACCGGCGGCGTAAAAAGCTGGTCGGTGGTCGCCGCCTTGCAGGAAGCGGGTCTCGATATCGTCGGCACCTCTGTGAAGAAATCGACAAAGGAAGACAAGGAGCGCATCAAGGAGCTGATGGGCCAGGACGCCCATATGATCGACGACATGACGCCGCGCGAGATGTACAAAATGCTCCGGGAGGCGCGCGCGGATATCATGCTCTCGGGCGGCCGCTCCCAGTTTATCGCGCTCAAGGCGAAAATGCCTTGGCTGGACATCAACCAGGAGCGCCACCACGCCTATGCCGGCTATGAGGGCATGGTGGAGCTGGTCCATGAGATCGATAAGGCGCTTTATAATCCGGTTTGGGAACAGGTTCGTCGGCCCGCGCCGTGGGAAGGAAAGAGCTGGGAAGAGCGCGCCGACGAGGCGATTGCGGCGGAGGCCGCGGCCCTTGCCGCCGACCCGGTCGCCGCCGAAGCGGCGCGGCGCGACAAGCAGGTTTGCTCCTGCAATCTCGTTTCTGTCGGAGCCATCGAAGACGCCATTCGTGACGGCGCCAACGACGTCGCCGCAATCGGAAAGGCGACGGCCGCCGGCACGGGCTGCGGCGGTTGCCAGGAGCGCATCGCCGCTATGCTCGAAGCGGCGTCGAACGCGAGCGCGGTCGCCGCGCCGCAAGCCGCGTGAGGTGGGAAAATGGCGCGCGTCACCGTCTCCAAGAAATCCTGCGCGGTCAATCCGCTGAAAATGAGCCAGCCGATCGGCGGCGCCCTCGCCTTCATGGGCGTCTCCGGCTGCATGCCCGTGCTGCACGGCTCGCAAGGCTGCACCTCCTTCGGACTCGTGCTGTTCGTGCGGCATTTCAAGGAAGCGATCCCGCTGCAGACAACGGCGATGAATGAAGTCGCAACTATTCTGGGCGGCCTCGACAATATCGAGCAAGCGATCCTCAACATTGTCAAACGCGCCAAGCCGCAAGTCATCGGCATTTGCTCGACCGGCGTGACCGAAACGAAAGGCGACGACGTCGACGGCTATCTTCAGCTCGTGCGCAAGCGCCATCCCGAGCTCGTTGACATCGGCATCGTCTATGTTTCCACGCCCGATTTCAAGGATGCGTTCCAGGACGGTTTCGGCAAGACTGTCAAGAAGCTGATCGAGGCCTTCGTCCCCGAGGAAATTCCCTCACGGCGGGCGCCTCAGCGCATCAATGTGCTCGCCGGCTGCCATCTCACGCCGGGCGATATCGACGAACTACGCGATATTATCGAAGCCTTCGGACTGGAGCCAACCTTCCTGCCAGACCTCTCCGGTTCGCTCGATGGCCATATCCCGGACGACTTCACGCCCACGACCCTTGGCGGCGTGACAAAGGAAGACATTGCGGCGATGGGCAGCGCCGCCCGGACGATCGCTTTCGGCGAACAAATGCGTGAAGCCGCGGAAGCCTTACAAAATCGCGCCGGCGTGCCTTTTGATCTGTTCGACCGTCTTACCGGGCTTGAGCCCAACGATGAGCTCATCAGCCTGCTGTCGCGGATCAGCGGCCGTCCAGTTCCGTTAAGATTCCGCCGCCAACGCGGACAGCTGGTCGACGCCATGCTCGACGGACACTTTCATTTCGGCCGCAAGCGCGTCGCTATAGGCGCGGAGCCCGATCTTTTGTTCGCGATCAGCCAATGGCTGACGGAAATGGGGGCAGAAGTAACGGCGGCTGTGACGACGACGCATTCACCCGTCCTCGAGAGGATCATGACCGAGGAAGTGCTCATCGGGGATCTCGAGGACCTGGAACATCGCGTTGTCGGCTGCGATCTCATGATCACGCACTCCCACGGGCGCCAGGCCTCGGAGCGCACCGGCGTGCCGCTCTATCGCATGGGTTTGCCGATGTTCGATCGCATTGGCGCCGCGCATGAGCTTTCCGTCGGCTATCGCGGCACGCGCGATCTTATCTTCAAGCTCGGTAATTTGTTCATCGATCGGATGCACGAGCCGACGCCTGATACATGGCGTGAGGAAAGCGCGGTCAACGGCGGCACGCCGCTTGCGTCGGAAGCCGACATAGCGCTGAGAAGCGCACATTGACGACAAAGGAGGCGTCATGAAAGTTGCATTCGCCACGCAGGACCTCGAAAGGGTCGACGCCCACTTCGGCTGGGCGAAGAACATCGCCATCTACGATCTTACGCCCGACTCCTATTCGTTCATCGAGTCGGTCGCCTTTGCCGGCGACCTTCAGGAAGACGGCAATGAGGACAAGCTCCAGCCCAAGCTCGAAGCGATCAAGGATTGTTCGATTCTTTACGTCGCCGCGATCGGCGGCTCGGGCGCCGCGCGTGTTGTTGCGCAAAACATCCATCCGATGAAAGTGCCGCAGCCCGAAAAGATCAGCGACCTGCTCGACAAGTTGCAGGTCGTGCTGCGCGGCAATCCGCCGCCGTGGCTGCGCAAGGTGATGTCGAAGGCGGGCGAACGCTCCTTCGATTTCGAAGAGGAGACCGAGAATG
>JAMBEQ010000209.1 GCA_024506175.1 Methylocystis sp. | reverse complement strand
AGGACGGCTTCATCGACAAGGACGGCGTGAAGCACCTCAAGGGCTCCGACGCGCACAAGGCCTCGGTCACGGGCGATACGGTCGGCGACCCCTATAAGGACACCGCCGGCCCGGCCGTGAACCCGGCGATCAAGATCACCAATATCGTCGCGCTGCTGCTGCTGGCTGTATTGGCGCACTGGGGCTAAGCAGGCGCGGATCCTATGTGATAAGGAAGGGCGGGGGAGACCTCGCCCTTTCTATTGAGGCATATGAAGGATCAGTCGTGCTGACACTCGTGATCGGCAATAAGCGCTATTCGTCGTGGTCGATGCGCCCATGGATTTTGATGAAGGAATTTGAGATTCGCTTCGAGGAGATTATGGTCCCACTCTATCGGGAGGACTCGAAAAGCGTTCTTTTCGAGCAATCTCCCGCCGGTAAGGCGCCCATCCTGCGTAACGGCGACATGAGCGTGTGGGATTCGCTGGCGATCACCGAATATCTTGCCGACCTTTATCCCGATCTTCCGATTTGGCCGCGGGATCTAACAACCCGCGCTCATGCGCGGGCGCTTGCCTGCGAGATGCACTCGGGTTTCGCGGCTTTGCGCAACGAATGCTGCATGAATTTCGGACGCGCGCCAAGGTCGTTATCGCTGTCGGAGACAGCCCGCGCCGACGCCGACCGCATCGACGCGGCGTGGCGTGACGCGCTGGCGCGTTACGGGGGGCCATTTCTTTTCGGGGATTTTAGCGCCGCCGACGCCATGTTTGCGCCGGTCGTTCTGCGGCTCGAGAGCTACATGATCCCCATGTCGGATGAAGCGCAGCGTTACATGAACAGCATCAAATCCCTTGCTTCCTGGCGGGAGTGGAGCCTCTCTGCAACTGGTGAGGAATGGCGGCTGCCTCAATTCGAGCGGGACTGACGCCTCGTTGCGGTTGTGCTTCGGCCTGCTGGATAATTGGTTGAGAGGTTGCGTAGATTGGTCGTGACTCGCGTGCAAGCAAAGCGCCGCGCGCTTGCGGCAGGGATGGCTCTGGGCGCCCTCCTCGCCGCGTCGCTCGCGCTCTCAGCTTGCCTTTCCACGCGAGTTTCCTCTCTCGCCCCCAATATGATCCGGCTCAATATGCAGGGCGTCGATGCGCCGTCAGACGAGGCGGCGGTCAAGGAGGTGCTGGCGCTTGCGGCTCAGGAGACGCTCGCGCGCGGCTATACGCTTTTCCGCTTTACCGATTGGACCGCCGGGCCCGCACAGATCGTGACTCCCGGCAAGCCGGCCACCGCGAATTTCGCCGTGACGGTTACGATGTTTCGAGAGGGCGAGCAGGGGCTGAACCCATTCTTTGACGCGCGCCAGCTCGCGAAGGCGCCCTGACGCTCGGCCCACGAATGAAATTCCCGCAGCTTTGATGCATTATTAGGACACGCTTCTCCAATGCGCGCCAGCCGCCGACGCGAGCCCTTATGACCCACCCCTTCTTTTCCCTACACACCCATGGCTTCATTCGCGCCGCGGTCGCGTGCCCGCGCGTGCGCGTTGCCGACCCGGCGTTCAACGTCGCCCGCACGATCGAGATGGCGCGCGACGCAGACAGCCGCCGCGCGTCGCTCGTGCTTTTCCCTGAGCTTGGCCTCTCCGCCTACGCCATCGACGATCTCTTGCAGCAGGATGCGCTGCTTGGCGCCGTCGAGACGGCGCTCGGCGAGCTGCTCGAAGAGTCGCGCGCGCTCCATCCGATCATCGCCGTCGGCGCGCCTCTGCGCCACCGGGGACGGCTCTATAATTGCGCCGTCGCCATTCTGCGCGGCCGGGTGTTGGCGGTGACGCCCAAGACTTATCTGCCCAACTACCGAGAGTTTTACGAGAAGCGCCACTTCGCCTCCGGGGCCTTTGTCGCCGGCGAGGAGATTGCGATCGCCGGCCAGATCGCGCCCTTCGGCTCCGATGTCCTGCTCGAGGCCGCCGATTTCCTCGGGCTCGTGATCCATATGGAAGTCTGCGAGGACGTGTGGGTCCCTATCCCGCCGTCTTCCCGCGCGGCGCTCGCGGGCGCCACCGTGCTGCTCAATCTTTCCGCGTCCAACGCCATCGTCGGCAAGTCGGATTACCGGCAAACATTGTGCGCCACGCATTCGGCTCGCTGCCTTTCGGCCTATCTTTATTCCGCTGCAGGGCAGGGGGAGTCGACGACCGATCTCGCCTGGGATGGCGAAGCTTTGATTTACGAAAAGGGCGATCTCCTTGCCAAAGCCCCGCGCTTCTCCGACGACCCGCAGCTGATCTTGGCGGATATCGACCTCGGGCGGCTCATCGCCGAGCGGGCGCGTCAGGGCACGTTCGGCGATTGCGCGGATATGGAGGCGGGAGCGACTCACTATCGCCGGGTGGAATTCGAGCTTGCGGCGCCGCGCGACGCGGATATTGGTCTGCTGCGGGACGTTCCGCGCTTTCCCTTCGTGCCGAATGACGAAGCAAGGCTCGCCGAGCTTTGCTTCGAGGCCTTCAATATTCAGTCACATGGCCTCGAACAGCGTCTGCGCGCTTCGCATATCGAGAAGGTCGTCATCGGCGTCTCCGGCGGTCTCGACTCCACGCAGGCGCTGCTCGTCGCGGTGACGGCGATGGAGCGTCTCGGTTTGCCGCGCGCGAACATTCTCGCCTATACGCTGCCGGCCCTCGCGACGACGGATCGGACCAAGAACAACGCCTGGCGCCTGATACGCGCTTTAGGCGTGACAGCGCAGGAGATCGACGTCTCCGCCGCATGCGAGCGGATGTTGGAGGACATCGGCCATCCGGCGTCCCGTGGCGAGGCGGTCTACGACGCAACTTACGAAAATGTGCAGGCGGGCGCGCGCACCTCACTCCTCTTCCGCCTCGCGAATTTCCACGACGCCATCGTCGTCGGCACGGGCGATTTATCCGAGCTCGCTTTGGGCTGGTGCACCTATGGCGTCGGCGATCAGATGTCGCATTACAACGTCAACGGCTCTGTTCCGAAAACCCTCATTCAACACCTCATCCGCTGGTGCGCGCGCGACGCGCGCTTCGGGCCGGAAACGGTGGCTGTGCTGACGGATATTCTCGCGACCGAGATTTCGCCGGAGCTCGTGCCGGGCGACAAGGCGCAGCGCACAGAGGCCTTCGTCGGCCCTTATGCGCTGCAGGATTTCAATCTCTATTATACGACGCGCTACGGCTTCGATCCGGTGAAGACAGCCTTTCTTTCATGGCATGCCTGGCGCGACGCGCAGGCTGGCCAATGGCCGTCCGTGATCGCGGCGGAAGATCGCGTCGCTTACGATCTTCCGCAGATCAAACAGTGGCTCGCGGTCTTCCTGCGTCGCTTCTTTGCGACGAGCCAGTTCAAACGCTCGGCGCTGCCAAACGGGCCGAAAGTCAGCTCTGGCGGTTCGCTTTCGCCGCGCGGCGACTGGCGCGCGCCGAGCGATTCCTCGCCCGACGCATGGCTTTCCGCTCTTTCGCGCATCCCCTAAAAAAGGACCGGCTAAAGCCGGCCCAGTTGGGAGCTACCGAAGGAAAACCCCATCGTCAGGCTCGACGGATGAATCCGACGATGGCGGATATGACGAAAAGAGCCAGCGCGACCCAGAAAAGTATCCGGGCGCCTTCCACGGCCGTGCCCGCGACCCCGCCGAAACCAAAGAAGGCGGCGATGACGGCGATGATCAGAAACACGACTGCGTAGTAAAGCAGGTTGCCCATGTTTGGCCTCCGTGTCGATTTCCACTCGGAGGCAGAACGCGCGCTCGGCGGCCCATGTTCCGCCGCAACTGGCGCGCTGGTTTGCCGAGCCGTCGTCACTCTGTAGAATTATTAAAATAGCGAGGGGGTGAGCTAGAGCGAAGTCGTCATCTCGAAGAAGGCGTTCGATCCATGTGCTACTCACTCGAAGCAAGCGTTACGGCCTGCATTGGCCTCGCCGTCGCTGGCGGCGGCATGGTGGCCAAGGCCATGATACATGACCGCCGCATGCTGTTGTTCGCGCTTTTCCCGCTGATTTTCGCGGTGCACCAGGCGACTGAAGGCGTCGTCTGGCATAGCTGGGAACATCCTTTCGAGGGCGACTCCGCCTTCCGTTATCTTTACACAATCATCGCCTTTACGGTTTGGCCAGTTCTCACGCCATTTGCAGCGGCGCATGCGGAAATAGGTCCCGAGCGACAGCGCCTATGGCGCATGCTCGGCGCGACAGGCGTCGTTCTCGGCGTTTATCTGATAGCCAAACTTGCCTTGGCCGATGGCATTGAGATCGCCGTGGTCAAGCATTCGCTGGCCTATACGCCGATGTTCGAGCGCCCGCCGGTCATCGTGCACTTTCTATATGTCGTCCTCACAGTAGCGCCGCTGATCTTTAGCGAAAGGCGCTGGCTCGTCGTCTTCGGCGGCGTGGTCTTCGTCACCTTCGTCTGGGCGCTCATGGAGAACCGGCCAGCGTGGTATTCGGTCTGGTGTATGGCGGCGGGCGTGTTCAGCCTCATCATCGCCTTCGCCATCGAGCGCGTGCGCGCGCCGCACTTTGGCGAGCTCGAGGCGGAGGGCTAACGTATTTCCCTGTTATTGGGGCAAGGGCGTGCCGGCGGCGCCCTATAACGCGCGCGCGAAGTCGAGATAGAGCGCGCGCAGCTCTCTCGCATAGGGTCCGGGAACGCCGTCGCCGAGCGCGTGTCCATCGATCTCGACGATCGGCAGCACCAGATTCGAGGCGCTCGTCAGAAAGGCCTCGGCTGCGTCATAGGCCTCTGTGACGGCAAAGGGCCGTTCCTCGAACGTCAGCGCGCGCTGCTCCGCGAGCGCCAGCACCGAGCGGCGGGTGCAGCCGGGCAGGATGGCGTTGGAATTGGGCCGCGTGACGATGGCCCCGGCCTTGGTGACGATGAAGGCGGTGGAGGAGGAGCCTTCGGTCACGAAACCATCGGCGTCGACCATCCAGGCTTCCTGACAGCCGGCTTCCGTCGCAGCCTGCTTGGCGAGCACCTGGGCGAGCAGGGCGATGCTCTTGATGTCGCGCCGCGCCCAGCGCAGGTCCGGGGCGGTGACGACCTTGATCCCCTTTTCGGCGTAGGGAGAGGCGAGAATGTTCTTCTTCTGCGCGAAGCCGATAAGCGTCGCTTTCACGCCTTCGGGGAAAGAGAAATCGCGCTCCGCCGCGCCGCGTGTAATCTGCAGATAGACTAGCCCCTCCCGAATGCCGTTGCGGGCGACGAGCGCCTTTTCAATCTCGATGATCTCCCCCATGGAGACCGGGCTTTCGAGACGCAGCGCGTTGAGCGAGCGTTCAAGCCGGGCGACATGCGCTTCATTGTCTATGAGCTTGCCGTCGATGATGGCGGCGACCTCGTAGACGCCGTCGGCGAAGAGAAAGCCCCGGTCGAGGATGGATATTTTGGCGTCTTCGAGCGGTGTGAAGGCGCCGTTGACATAGGCGATGTCTGACAAGGGGGGCTCCGGTCCGATAGCGCGCTAACCTGTTCAACTGAGCCGGCGTAGTCAATCGCCATTCACTATTCACGCTTTGCATGATCTTGACCCTAAGTAATAGAAGGATCAAGGGGAGCGCCGTGGGCGAGGAGATCAAAGCGACAGGCTTTACAGAGGCCGACAAGGCGCGCTTCCTTGCGCGCCTTGCCGAGGAGACCGCGATCGCCCGCGCGCTTTACGAGGCGGGTCGTTTCTCCCAAAACGACCACATGCTCGGTTTCGAGATCGAGACCTGGATCGTCGATCACAATTACTTTCCCGCGTCTATCAACCAGCAGCTCCTCGAAACGCTGGCCAACCCTCTCGTCGTGCCCGAGCTGTCGCGCTTCAATCTAGAGCTGAATTGCGAGCCGCTGCCGCTTCGAGGCGACGCCCTGGGGCGCGCTTATGACGCGCTGACGAAAGTCTGGGCGCAATGCAATGAGGCGGCGCACCGGCAGGACGCCAATCTGGTGCTGATCGGAACGCTGCCGACGATCCGCGACGAAGACCTGACGCTCGACAATATGTCGCCGCTCAATCGCTATTATGCGCTCAACGCCGAGGTGCTGCGCATGCGCGGCGGGCGCCCGTTGCGAGTCGATATATTGGGCCGCGAGCATCTTGTTTCCGAACATAGAGACGTGATGCTGGAGGCCGCGACAACCTCCTTCCAGGTGCATCTGAAGGGGCCCGCCCATCTCGCCCATCTCTATTACAACGCCTCCATCGCCGCTTCCGGCCCCATCCTCGCCGCCTGCGGCAATGCGCCTTTCCTGTTCGGCAAGACGCTCTGGGAGGAGACGCGCATTCCGCTCTTCGAGCAGGCTGTCGCCGTGCCGGGGCCTGCGCGCGTCTGCATGGGCTCGGGCTTCGTCGAGCGCTCGCTTCTCGAAATTTTCGAGGAAAATGCGCGGGACTACGACGCGCTGCTGCCGATCGCCTTCGACGATTGCCCCGAGGCGATGCGCCATCTTCGCCTGCACAATGGCGTCATCTGGCGCTGGAACCGGCCGCTGATCGGCTTCGACGAAGACGGCGCGCCGCATCTGCGGGTCGAGCACCGCATTCTACCGGCAGGGCCGAGCTTCGTTGATATGATGGCGAACGCCGCGCTTTATCTCGGCCTGACGCGCGCGCTCGCGCTTGCCGGCGGCAATGGCGCGGGCGGGCTTTCCTTCGAGGAAGCCAGGCAGAATTTTTATGCCGGCGCGCGGTTGGGCCTCGACGCTTTGCTTTATTGGCCGGATGCTGGCGAGATCGGCGCGGATCGTCTACTGCTCGAACGCCTGATCCCCGCGGCGCGCGTGGGGCTTGCCGACCTCGGAGTCGACGATCCGCGCGGCTTCCTCGATGTGATAGAAGCGCGCGTGCGGTCGCGCCAAACGGGCGCGGCCTGGCAGCGCAAGGCGCTCAAAGCCAATGGCGGCGATCTTTTCGCCCTGATGGCGGCCTATTGCGAGGGGCAGCGCAGCGGCGCGCCCGTGCATGAATGGGACTTGTGAGAATGGATGCAATCAACGCGCCCTGCGCTGTGATGAACCGACTGCCCGAGGGTTTTCTCGACTGCCCCGCGGATAAGCTCATCGACATATTGCCGGGCCCGACGCTCTTCGACCTTCCGGGCCACGATCCGCATCCCTTGTTTGTCTCCACTCTGCTGCATGGCAATGAATATAGCGGGCTCGCCGCCATGCAGTCGGTGCTGCGCCGTCACGCGGCGCGCGGCTTGCCGCGCGCGCTGCTGTTTTTCGTCGGCAATATTCGCGCGGCGGCCGCCAATGTGCGCACGCTCCCCGACCAGCTCGACTATAACCGCGTCTGGCCGGGCGCGCTTTATCCGGACCACCCGCAGGCGCTTCAGGCGCGCTGGATTTACGACTATGCCGCGCGGCGCGGGCTCTTCGCGAGCATCGACATTCACAACAACACCGGCTTCAACCCCCATTATGCCTGCATCAGGAAGCTTGAGCCGAAATTCATCGAGCTGGCGCGGCTCTTCTCGCGCATCGTCGTGCATTCCCAGCGGCCGGTAGGGACGCATGCGGCGGCTTTCGCCGATCTCTGCCCGGCCATGACGGTAGAATGCGGCAAGGCCGGCGCGGGAGCCGCGACAGCGCACGCCATCGAGCTCGTCGAGGCGGCGCTCTCCATCGCGCATTTGCCCGAACATCCGCCAGCGCCGCACGACGTAGAGCTTCTGCGCACCTATGCGATTGTGAAGCCACCGGCGGAAGCGAGCTTCTCATTCGACGGGACGCCCGCAGATTTCATGTTCCCCGCCGGCATCGACCATATGAATTTCAGCGAGCTTGCGCCGGGGGCGAGCTTCGGAAAGGCGCGGGCGGGCATGAGGCTCGATATCCTGCCGGGCGAAGGCGATGAGAAGGAGCCTGGCGAATATTTCGATTATTCGGACGGCGAGATACGGCTGTCGCGCGCGGCCATCCCGGCTATGCTTACTGTCGATCCGCGCGCTGTGAAACTGGATTGCCTGTGCTATCTGATGCACAGGATCGACCTCGATGGCGAGCGTGAGCGGCTGTAGCGCCGTGGCGCGCGCAGCGCGGCGATCAGATATTCACTTGATTGCCCCAAGGTTTTCGCAAGCCTCAGGAACATGCCGCCATCCATCAAGGTTTCAGATCGTCTGTAACTCCGGCTGGAGGAACGCAAGATGATCGAGATCATGCCCGGGAGCGAAGGGAATGTTCTTGGGCTGAGAGCCACCGGCAAGCTCAGTCACGCCGATTACGAAGAAACGATCAAGCCTCAGCTCGAGTCGCGCCTGGCTGAGCACGGCCCGTTGAAGCTGATCTTTCTCATGGACAAGACCTTTTCGGGATGGGACTGGCGCGCCGCCCTCGATGATGCATCCCTCGGCCTGCGGCATCGCGCTGACTTCTCGAAGCTGGCGGTCGTAGGCGGGCCCGCCTGGGCGGCGGGGGCGGCCAAGCTCGTGGGCGCGCTCATGAAGGGAGATATCCGTATCTTTCCGCAAGAGAAGCTGGATGAAGCCTGGGAGTGGGCGCGCGCCTGAGCGCGCGCCGCCCGAACTCTATTGCGCGCGCTTCACCGCCGGCGGCGCCCAGCGGCCGTCGAGCGCCTGGGGCTTGGGCGCATAGAGGCGCATGGTGAGGCTTGCTTCGCCGCTCGCGGGCGCGGGGAGCCAATTCGACTCCTTGTCGGGGCCGGGAGTGGCGTTCTGGATGTAAATGTCGAGCGAGCCGTCGGG
>JAMBEQ010000208.1 GCA_024506175.1 Methylocystis sp. | reverse complement strand
GTTGGATGTCTGGCCGGTCCACAGGACCAAGTAACACGCGAGTAGGATCAAACGGGGGCTTGAATGTGGTCATGAAATATTCTGTCGCCGAGCGCCTGTTGTCTGCAACGACAAAAAAAACGTGAATCCTGCCAAGGCGTCATCCATTCGGATAAATCTCGAGCAGCATGCAATAAAAAATACAGGCTTCTTCACTACTCAGTCGACCGGAACGCGCGCCAAATCAAAGCGTCGCGGCAGCTTGATATGGTCGCAAAACATCTTTGCGCTGAGCCCCAGTTAGACTGCATGACAGAATAGACGCGAATCCTGCCAAGTGGTTACCTACTTCGGAGGATTTTCACGGCGCCTCGGCTAATCAGCTGGCCGGAAAGCGCAATTAAAGCTGGTGTGGCAGGGAGCGAGACCCCTCCCGCAAGCATCTCAGCGGTGGATCGCGTCCAACGCCATATCGAGGGCGCGGACCACTCCGACCTTGGCGAGGATGATTACAGCGACTGCGAAGAGGACGATGGTCACGTCGCCAAGCGACAATTCCTTCGGCTCGACGGCCGCCGCTCGCTCAACGTCTCGCGTGTTCATTCGACCGCCCTGAAAAAGCCTCTAATAGGCACAAGCTGGTCGCCTACGCCCGGACGATGAAGCTTCGGTGAAGCTTTTCCGGCGGCGCGCGGATCCCCGGCTTGGATGTCCTGTAGCCGCTTTCGTTTCGCCGCAAAGCCCGATAAGTTCCTCGCGCTTTTGCCATAAGACGGCAGAAATACGGGCGGTAGAGCCACTGAGATTTAGAGGGAAAGACCACAAGTGAGCGCTAGCGAAAACACGGGCCGCGCTACGGCCAGCGTCAATACTCTCGCGGGCGAGATCGTCGATCGTCTCGTCGCCGGCGCCGAACGCTACCGCGTCTCGGTTTCGCGCGGGAGCCTCGGCGAATTGCTGATCGACGCCGGCGCCAAGGCTGCGGGCGGAATTGACGCCGGCCTGCTGCTCACCGAGATCTGCATGGGCGGACTGGGCAAAGTCACGCTTTCGCACGCGCCGGGCGCCGCGAAATGGCCGTTCTGGCTCACCGTCTCCAGCAACGATCCGGTGGTCGCCTGTCTGGCGAGCCAATATGCCGGCTGGAGCCTGAGCCACGAGAAATTCTTCGCGCTGGGCTCGGGCCCCGGCCGCGCCCAGGCGCGCGTCGAGAAGCTCTTCGAGGAAATCTCCTACAAGGATCGCGCCGGCCGCGTGACGATCGTGCTCGAATCGAGCTCCCCGCCGCCGAAGGAAGTCGTGGAGAAGGTGGCGTCGAAATCCGACGTCTCCCCCGACAAGGTCGCCTTCGTCTATGCGCCTACGCAGTCGCTCGCGGGCAGCGTGCAGGTCGTGGGCCGCGTGCTCGAAGTCGCGTTGCACAAGGCGCACGAGCTGCATTTCCCCCTCGAGAACATCGTGGACGGCGTCGCAACCGCGCCGCTGTCGCCCCCGCATCCGGACTTCGTGCAGGCCATGGGCCGCACCAATGACGCGATCATCTACGCGGGCCGCGCCCATCTCTTCGTGAAGGGTCCGGCGTCGGCGGCGAAGGAGCTTGCGGAAAAGCTCCCGAGCAGCAATTCGCGCGATTACGGCCAGCCTTTCGCAGAAATCTTCAAGGCCTATAAGGGCGACTTCTACCAGATCGACGGCAGCCTGTTCTCGCCGGCCGAGGCGCTGGTGACGGCGGTCGAGACCGGCGAAACCTTCCGCGCCGGCAAGATCGACGAAGCGCTGCTGGACAAGTCGTTCGGAGCCTAAAATAACGCTCGCCTTCTCGGGGGAGGGTCACGTTTGTTGACAAACCTCCGAGGCGGTCTCGTCCTTCGAGACGCGAGCTTCGCTCGCTCCTCAGGATAAGGCCTAATGTTTGACGCTGATGAAGAATCCCCTCATGCTGAGGAGCCTGCGCAGCAGGCGTCGCGAAGCACGAGGGGCGTCGCTTCTTAAGAGGGGCGCGCGCTGTGAATAGGCGCGGCGCGGGCGAAAAACAAAGAACGTGACGACAGACTGCCCCACCCCCTCCCGAGCGCCTGCGGCGCTCGACTTCGCCCTTCAAGGGGGAGCCGGGCGCCTCCGCGTCGCCGTCTTCACCGACAAGCTCGACTGGCATGTCGAGCAGACGCTCGCAGCGTTTCGCGCGCTGGGCGCGACGCCCGTCGCCGTGCGGCTCGCGGCCTGTCGCATCGACACCACCCGCCCGGGCGGCCTCGCCATCCCCGGCTTTCATGCGCTTCCCGACCTCGCGATCGTGCGCGCCATCGGCGACGGCTCGCTCGAGGCGATCACCATGCGGCTCGGCGTGCTGCACGCGCTGGAAGCGCTGGGCGTTCCTCTCGTCAATGGCGCCCGCGCCATCGAGCGCTGCACCGACAAAAGCATGGCGAGCTTCCTCCTTGCGCGCGCGGGCCTTCCGGCGCCGCAGACATTCGCCACCCAATCATTGGCTCAAGCGCGTGACGTCGCGCGGCGCGAATGCGCCAAGGGGCCGCTCGTCATGAAGCCGCTCTTTGGCGCACAGGGGTGGGGCCTGCGGCTCATCCAAAAGGACAGCGACATTCCCTCGCTGGAAGACGCGCGCGGCGTTTTTTATCTGCAGCGTTTCATCGGACCGAGCCGCCCGCCTTACGAAGACATGCGCATTCTCGTCTCGCGCGGCGCGGTCGTCGCGGCCATGAAAAGGCGCTCCAGCCATTGGATCACCAATGTGCGGCAAGGCGCCAAGCCCGTCGCTGCGGAGCCGACCCGCGAGGAGCGAGAGATGGCGCTCGCGGCGTCGCAAGCCATGGGAACGATCGTCGCCGGCGTCGATCTCATCACCAACGTCGATGGGGGACCCATGGTTTTGGAGGTCAACAGCATGCCCGGCTGGAGCGGGTTGCAGCGCACCGCCGCTTTCTCGATCGCCGAGCGGCTGGCGGCGGATGCGTTGAGGCAAATGGCAGGCCCGGCATGATTTCGCCTGCCTCCGTCGCCCGCGCTTTCATCGACGCTTGCGAAGCGGAGCTTTCGGCACCCAAACCCGGCAATGTCCATTGGTTCGCGCCAGGCCATCGCATGGAGGCGAAGGACTTCATCGACAGCGCCCATGCGGCCGCGCCCCATATCGCCGCGCCCGGCGCAAGCGTTGGCGAACGTATTCGGCGCGCGGTCGAGGCCACCTGGGCCGCCGTCGACCAAAACACCAATCTCGGCATCATCCTGCTCTGCGCGCCGCTGGCCCATGCGGCTTTGAGCGCGAAGAGCCATGACCTTCGCAATGAGACCGCCCGCGTGCTCGCCGCGCTCGACGTCGCCGACGCGGCGGATGCGTTTCGCGCCATCGCCCGCGCGAATCCTGCCGGACTGGGCTCTGTGCAGGCGCATGACATCGCCGCTCCGGCGCAGACAACATTGCTCGAAGCCATGCGCGCAAGCGCCGACCGCGATCGCGTCGGCTATCAGTACGCTCATGGCTTCGCCGATATTTTCGACACTGGCCTTGAAGCCCTGCGCCGCGCCCGCGCCCAAGGTCATGACGCGCCGCGCGCGACGCTCGGCGTATATCTCGCTTTTCTCAGATCTTTTCCCGACAGCCATGTGGCGCGCAAATACGGAAACGAGACCGCGCAAGCTCTTTGCCGGGAAGCCGCGTGCGTCGCCGAACGCATCGAAAGCGCGCCGGGGCGTGACGAGGCCTTCGCAGCAGCGCTGGATTTCGATCGGAAACTTAAGGAAAACAAAATCAATCCCGGCACGAGCGCTGACCTGACGGTTGCAGTTCTTTTCGCCGAATCGCTCGTGGCCATCTTGGCAAGCGCGCGCAAAAATGGTTGAGTCCGCGCCGCGCGGGGTGGTCTCGCGGCTATCCGGCTAACCGGTCGGGCGAATTAGGCCGACGGCGAAAACGAAGGATAGAGGCGTTCACGGCGCGCAGCGCGTGGAGCCTGGGGGAAGCTGAAAGGGAACGCACATGGCGAAGATCAACAAGATGCTGGTCGGCGAGTCGCTCGTCGGCGAAGGCAACGAAGTCGCTCACATCGACCTCATCATGGGCCCGCGCGGCTCGGCGGCGGAGCTCGCTT
>JAMBEQ010000207.1 GCA_024506175.1 Methylocystis sp. | reverse complement strand
GTCGCGCGGCTCCTCGAGGCGACAGAAGATTTTGTCGCCGATTGCTCGGCGGCGGCCCTCATTGTCTCGAGCGAGCTTAGGAGGGCCGCGTGAAGCGCTACGAAATGATCTACCTTGGCGTTTTGTGCTGGATTTCAGGGGTGGCGGGCGCGGCCGCCATGTTCATTATTCTGCGCGGGGCGGCGATCCAATGACTGCGCCGCTCAATTTCACCAAGCCGCCGCAACCCTGTGACGCCAAGACGCGGTTGCGGCCGGTCATCCTGCGCGGCCGCGAGCGCGAGATTTCGCATGAGCGCCGCCCGGTTCCACCGATCGAGGCCGTCTCGACCCTGCGCCTCGACCTTGACGCGCCGACGGCGCGACCGCTTCACATGAAGATTTCCTTGCCGCGCGTGAAATTCCTCGAACGAAAGTAGCTTTCTCCCCGCAACTTCGCCGGCCTCGCGCCGGCGTTTTTTTGAAAGGCTTCAAAATGTCTGCGCCGAAAATCCTGCATGAGAAGCTCGACGAGATTTTTGACCGTTGCGATGGCGCCGCCGGCGTCATCGGCGCGAAAGCGGATTATGCCGATTGCCTCACCCATGTCTGTTTCCCCGCCGGCATGCCGGCGCATCTCGCGGCGATTTCCGAGGAGATGCTCAGCCTCGCGGCCATGCACGAGATCGACAATCCAATGATGCGGCGGGCGATCGACCACGCCATCGCCGCGCTTGGCAAGCTTCATTCCGCCTCGGAGGCCGCCCATGTCTTCCATTGACGCCGGCCGCGGCGCCGCCGCATCCTCACGCCTTTCGCATGAGGGCGCGCACGTGAAAATCGTCGTGAGAATTCCGCATGTATCCTGGCGCGACGGCCGGCCGCGGTTCAACCCGGGGCCGAAGCTGCGCGCGCTCGGCTACAAGGGCGAGGATCTCCGCCATCCGAACGGCGCCTGGTTCGATCTCGCCGAGACCGAGCGCTGGCTGCGCGCCCGCGAACAAGAGATCACCAGTCGCCGCGCCAAGAAGGCCGAGGGCAAGCGCCTCGCGCCGCTCAAGCGGCCGGGCGCCTATACGCTCGAGGATTTGTTCGAGGACCTGTACCGCTCGAAAGATTTTCACGCCAAGGCGCACAAGACCCAGGCCGACTATCGCGCCAAGGCGAAAGCCTTCGCCAGCTTCGACCCGCTGCTCTACAGCGTCGCCGCCAATGAATTGACCCGCGCAGCGGTGAAAGGCCTGCACGAGCGGCTATGGCAGGACAAAGGTCTCGCCATGGCCAATGGCATGATCGCGGTGCTGCGCCTAGCCTACAGCCACGCGATCGACCGCGGTCGCGGCGAGATCAAGAGCAACCCCTGCTTGAAGCTTCGCCTGCGCACGCCGCCGCCGCGGCTGCGCTGCGCCACGGCGGCGGAAATCAACGCGCTCATGCGCGCCGCCGACGCGCACGAGCCGTCGATCGGCGACGCCATCGTCATTGCCCTGTTTACCGGCCAGCGCCAGGGCGACGTGCTGGCGCTCGCCGAAGACGGCGTTTCTGGCGGCCGCATTCGGTTGCGCCAGCGCAAGACCGGCGCGCTCGTCTCAGTGCGGGCGACGCCGATGCTGGCGGCGCGCCTCGAGGCGATCCGCGAGCGCAATCGCCTCGCCGGCCGCGTGGCGCGCACCATTGTCTATGATCCGCGCTCCGGCGAAGCCTGGAACGAGCACACCTTCCGCCACCGCTTCTCCGAGCTGCGCGCCATCGCCGCGGCGGACTGCGCCAGCGTCGCCGACTTGCGCTTTCAGGATCTGCGCGACACCGCGGTGACCTGGCTGGCGCGGGCCGAGTGCACGATCCCAGAGATCGCCAGCGTGACCGGCCACAGCCTCGAGACGATCAACACCGTGCTCAAGCACTATCTCGTCCTCGACGAGAGCACGAACGACAGCGCCATGGAGAAGCTAAGAGCCTGGGCGGAGCGGGAAGGCGTGAAGCTTTAGAGAACAAACCGGGCCGCCCGGTCGCACGTGCGACTTTGCGACCCTTTTTGAGTGGTCGCATGTTCTCTTGCCGTTCTCGTGGATGATCGCCTAAGCGATTGTTTTTATTTGGTGGGCGCACAAGGGCTCGAACCTTGGACCCGCTGATTAAGAGTTAATTGCTACTCGTGTCATTTCAATAAGTTATGCAAGCAAGCCGCGCGACTACTGTATGAAAATCAGTCGGAAGTCGCACGCGAAATGCCCAGGCTACGGGCCTGAAGGCTGCGATGCTCGGCGAAGGGCAGGCACAGCCACGACTCTCAGTCCCTATGGCGGCCCTAGTTGAAGATGAGGGCGAGCGCGCACAGGAGCGCCCGGACGATGGAGATCGGCATGCCGGCTCCTCTCTCTTAATTTTCCCAAAACAAGGCTTTTACCTCCGTTTTTGTCATGTCCATGATGCCT
>JAMBEQ010000206.1 GCA_024506175.1 Methylocystis sp. | reverse complement strand
GCGAAACGAGCGGCATGTTTCTGCTCGGCTTCAAGGTGCCCCTGCAATATGAAGCAAAGGACGCCGAGCAGCGTGCGGCGAGCGCCAGCCTCGGCGCCGCGCAGGCGCGTAACGAAGCGCTTCGCATCCGACTCGACGGAGAAGTGGCCGAGGCCTGGTACCGGCTGGAGGCCATACGCAAGGCCATCAGAATCTTCGAACAACGGCAGCTTCCGCCGGCAAGACTCTCCGTCGAGACGGCGCGCAGCGGCTTCGACGCCGGAACAACCGGTCTTGCGACGCTTCTCGAGTCCGAGCGACGCCTGCGGGCCGTCGAACTGGAGCTTCTCGCGCTGAGGGTCGAGGAGCAGAGCAGATACGCCGAGCTGGAACGGCTTGCAGGAGGCGCGCTATGAGCCGCGTGACGCGCATTATCTCCACCGTCCTCGTCGTAGCGACGATCGGCGGCGGCCTTCTTTTGTGGCGCGCAAAGGCGCCGGAGCAAATGCCTACCGCGCAATCGCGCAGGACCGGACCGATCATCTACTATCGCGATCCCGATGGCCCGTTCTATTCGGCGGACCCAAAGAGGAACGCCGCCGGGAAGGACTATATCGCCGTACGTGCGAGCGAGGACGTCTCTTTCGAGGACAAGCCGCCGGAAGTCGCTCAGCCCCAATCGTCCGGGCGGCGCATTCTCTATTACCGCAACCCCATGGGCCTTCCGGACACCTCTCCCGTCCCGAAGAAGGATCCCATGGGGATGGATTATGTGCCAGTTTATGAAGACGAGGCCCGGGACTCTTCGACCCTCACGATCAGTCCGAGCAGGTTGCAGAAGACAGGCGTGCGCTCCGAGCCCATCGAGCTTCGGGCGGTAACCGTCCCTGTTCGCGCCGCGGGCCGCGTGGATTTCGATCCGCGCCGCACCTCCGTGGTCGCCCTGCGGTTCGAGGGGTTCATCGAATCGGTCGTGAAGGTCGCCGAGGGCGATTATGTGCGAAAGGGCCAGCCGCTCATGCGCGTCTACGGGCCGGACCTGTCGAGCGCCGCGGCGGAATATGTCGCCGTGCTCAACGCGCATTCAGCGGCGCGGGTGGAAGGCGCGCGCCGACGCCTCGTCAATCTCGGCCTCGACGACGCGACGATCGCCTCGATCGCCAAAAGCCGCCGCGTCCCCCGCGTGATCGATTGGCCCGCCCCGCAGGACGGCCATGTCATCGAGCGCACGGCGCTCAGCGGCATGCGCGCGGCGCCCGGCGAGACGCTGTTTCGGATTGTCGATCACAGCGTGGTGTGGATCTTGGCCGACATACCCGAGCGTGACGTCGAGTCCGTGAGGCCCGGCCAGTCGGCGACCATCCGCACGCGATCCTATCCGGATCATCCGTTCAAAGGCCGCGTCGCCCTCATCTATCCGCATCTGAACATGGAGACCCGCACGGCGCGCGTGCGCATCGAGCTGCCGAACCCGGATGGTCGCCTGCTCGGCGACATGTTCGCCGATGTGGAGATCGAAGCAGGCGGCAGGGAGAAGGTTCTCGCCGCGCCGGAGGGCGCCATTATCGACGCCGGCAAGCGTCAAATCGTGATCGTCGACAAGGGCGAGGGTCGTTTCGAGCCCCGCGAAGTGAAAATGGGGCGGCGTGGCGAGGGCTATGCGGAGATCACGCACGGCCTCAGCCAAGGCGACAGGGTGGTGACCTCCGCCAACTTCCTCATCGACGCCGAAAGCAACCTCAAGGCGGCGTTGCAGGCGCTGGACCAGGGAGCCGGCAAATGATTGGGCGCCTCATCGCCTGGTCGGCGCGCAATCTGGTGCTGGTCTTCGTCGGAACAGCGTTTGCGGTCGCCACGGGCGTCTATGCGCTGCGGACCCTGCCGCTCGACGCCATTCCCGACCTCTCCGACGTGCAGGCGATCATCTACACCGAATATCCGGGCCAGGCCCCGCAGGTCGTCGAGGATCAGGTCACCTATCCGCTGACGAGCGCCATGCTCACCGTGCCGCGCTCGAAAGTGGTGCGCGGCTTCTCCTTCTTCGGGGTCTCGTTCGTCTATGTGATTTTCGAAGATGGGGTGGACGTCTATTGGGCGCGCTCGCGCGTCCTCGAATATTTGAGCTCGGCGACCAAGCGCCTGCCAGCGGGCGCGACGCCAGTGCTCGGCCCCGACGCCACGGGCGTCGGCTGGGTCTACCAATATGCGCTCGTCGCCAAGGAGATGACGCTCGCCGAGTTGCGCTCTTTGCAGGACTGGACGCTCCACTATGGCCTCGCCAAGGCCGAAGGGGTCGCCGAAGTCGCGAGCGTCGGCGGCTTTGTGCGGCAATACAACGTGGTTGTAGACCCCAACCGGCTGCGCGCGCTCAACATCCCCCTCTCACGGATCCGCGAGGTCATCCGCGCCAACAATGCGGATGTGGGCGGCCGCACGGTCGAGCTCTCCGAGTTCGAGTTCATCGTGCGTGGCCGCGGCTATCTGAAGGGCGTCGCCGATCTCGAAAACATCGTGCTGCGCGCTGGCGGAGGGACGCCGCTCCTCCTCAAGGATGTCGCGCGCGTCGAACTCGGCCCGGACGAACGTCGGGGAATCACCGAACTCAATGGCGAGGGCGAGGTCGCGAGCGGCATCGCGCTCCAGCGCTACGGCGCCAACGCGCTGACGGTCATCGACAACGTCAAGGCCGCTCTGACGCAGCTCGCCCCCAGCCTTCCGAAAGGCGTGGAAATCATCCCTGTCTATGACCGCTCCGAGTTGATCCATGCCGCGATCGAGACGCTGCGCGGGACGCTCGTCGAGGAAAGCGTCATCGTCGCGCTCGTTTGCGTCATCTTCCTCCTGCACTTCCGCAGCGCGCTCGTCGCCATCCTCATGCTGCCGGTCGGCGTGCTGATGGCCTTCGCGGCGATGAAGGCGCTGGGGCTAGGCTCAAACATCATGAGTCTCGGCGGCATCGCCATCGCCATCGGCGCCATGGTCGACGCGGCGATCGTGATGATCGAGAACGCCCATAAGCGGCTCGAACGCGCCTCGCCCGGCGAGTCTCGGGTGGAGATTCTCATCGACGCGGCGACGGAAGTCGGGCCGGCCCTCTTCTTCAGCCTGCTCGTCATCACCGTATCCTTCCTGCCAATCTTCACGCTCGAGTCGCAGGAAGGGCGGCTGTTCAGCCCGCTCGCCTACACCAAGACCTTCTCCATGGCGGCGGCGGCTCTGTTATCCATCACGCTGGTTCCGGCGCTGATGATCATCTTCGTGCGCGGCAGGATCGTCTCGGAGGCGCGCAATCCGATCAACCGCGCTCTGATCTGGGCCTATCGGCCCGTCATCCGCCTGGTGATGCGCGCCAAGATTCCCACCATCCTTCTGGCGCTCGCGGCGCTCGCCGTCACGATCCTGCCGGCGCGCCAGCTCGGCTCGGAATTCATGCCCGCGCTGAATGAGGGCGCGCTGCTCTACATGCCCACGACGCTGCCCGGCCTCTCCGTGACAAAGGCCGCGCAACTGCTCCAGACGCAGGACCGGATCATCAAATCCTTCCCCGAGGTGAAATCAGCCTATGGCAAGGCGGGCCGCGCCTCGACTGCGACCGACCCCGCGCCGCTCGAAATGTTCGAGACCATCATCAACCTCAAGCCCAAGGAGGAGTGGCGGCCGGGCGTGACCATCGACAGCCTGATCGCCGAGATGGACGCCGCGCTGCAATTCCCCGGCGTCTCCAACGCCTGGACCATGCCGATCCGCAACCGCATCGACATGCTCGCGACCGGCATTCGGACGCCTGTCGGCGTCAAGATCATGGGGCGTGATCTGGCCCAGCTCGAAGGGCTCGCGCGCCAGGTCGAGAAAGTCGTAAAGGGCGTCCGCGGTGCCTCCTCCGCCTATGCCGAGCGCGTCATGGGCGGCTATTATCTCGATATCGCGCCTGATCGGGCGACGCTCGCGCGTTATGGCCTGATGATCGATGACGTGCAGGCGACCATCGCCACGGCGCTCGGCGGAGAGACGGTGACCACCACCGTGGAAGGTCGCGAGCGCTATGGCGTGAACATACGCTATCCGCGCGACTATAGATCGAGCCCAAGGGCGATTGCGGGCGACGTGCTGATTCCGCTTCCCGGCGGCGGCACGATCCCGCTCGGCGAGGTCGCGAAAGTGGAGCTGGTTCGCGGCCCGACGTCGATCCGAACGGAGAATGGGCAGCTCGCGGTCTATCTGTTCGTGGATATCAGGGACCGGGACATCGGCGGTTTCGTCACGGACGCGCAGAAGGCCGTGGCCGAGGCGATCGATTTCCCGCCGGGCTCCTATGCCGTCTGGAGCGGCCAGTTCGAATATCTCGAACGCGCGCAGGCGCGCATGAAGATCGTCGTCCCCATCACGCTCTTCATCATCTTCCTGCTGCTCTACCTCAACTTCCGCAAAATCACCGAGACGCTGATCGTCATGCTTTCCCTGCCATTCGCGCTCGTCGGAGGCGTCTGGCTGATGTGGCTGATGAACTTCAACATGTCGGTTGCTGTCGGAGTCGGTTTCATCGCGCTTGCCGGCGTCGCCGCAGAGACGGGCGTGGTCATGCTCATCTATCTGGACGCCGCAATGCATGAGGTCGCGGAGAAGCGCGCCGCCGAAGGGCGACTTTTCACAAAGGCCGATCTTCGCAAGGCGATCATGCTCGGCGCCGTCGAGCGCGTGCGGCCCAAGATGATGACCGTCGTGGCCATCATGGCCGGGCTCGTGCCGATCCTCTGGAGCACCGGCGCCGGGTCCGAGGTCATGCAGCGGATCGCCGTGCCGATGATCGGCGGCATGGTGTCGTCCACGCTTTTGACGCTCGTCGTCATCCCGGCAATCTACGCCTTGGTGAAAGGCGTCGGATTGCCGAGGGCCGACGAGGCGGCGGGAGAGGAACAAAGCGTTCACTATCGGCTTGGGGAAGAGCCCGCCGGCCATCAAACCTAGGGAGGCGACTATGGGAAAGGTGTCGGGAGGAGTCCTCATTTTGGCGCTCGCCACGGGGCTGGCGCTCGCCGGCCCAACCTCGGTCGCCGCGCAGAGCGAAGGCCGCTCGCAAGCCGCGGAGACTGTCGAGAAGGCGACGGGAAAAGGGGTCGTCCAGGCTGTGAACAAGGAGGAGCGGCAGCTTCGCATCACTCATGAGGCGATCCCCGCGCTGAAGTGGCCCGGCATGACCATGGCCTTCAAAGTCGCCTCGGGGCTGAGTCTCGAAGGCTTGGCGCCGGGCGCCAGGGTGACCTTCACCCTCTCCAAATCCCCGCAGGGCGGCTATGTGATCGAGCAGATTCAGCGTGTGGAGTAGGGGTGACCACGACGCTTAGTGAGGGAGGAACAAATGCACAGACTCATGCTGTACGTCACCGCATCCCTGTTCGTTTTCGCCGGTTCGGCGATGGCGCAGAGCGAGGAGCACAGAGAACACAGCGCGATGCCGCATATCGGCGGCCACTGGCGGCATGGGCACCGCGATTGGAGCCAGCAGGAAGGTCGCCACGTTCACAACGTTTGCTGGAACTGGGACCCCGGTCGAGGCTGGGTCTGGATTTGCCGGTGAGAGACCGCCGGCTCTCGCGCGCTCTTTATGTGATCCCCGGGAAGGGCGGCATTTCGAGCAGCTTGGCGGGCTCGATCTCCGTCTGGCGCAGGCGCAGCGAGTTGGCGACGACGCTGACCGACGACAGCGCCATGGCCGCGGCGGCGATCGTGGGCGAGAGCAGCAGGCCAAAAACGGGATAGAGGGCGCCCGCCGCAAGCGGCACGCCCGCCGCGTTGTAGATGAAGGCAAAGAAAAGGTTCTGGCGGATATTGCGCATCGTGGCGTGCGAAAGGCGGCGCCCGCGCACGATGCCGCGAAGGTCGCCTTTGAGCAGGGTGACGCCGGCGCTCTCTATGGCGACGTCGGTTCCGGTCCCCATGGCGATGCCGACATCCGCCGCAGCGAGGGCCGGGGCGTCGTTCACCCCGTCGCCCGCCATGGCGACGATGCGCCCAGCCTGGCGCAAGCGGGCGACCACTTTGCTCTTATCCTCGGGGAGGATTTCGGCTTCGACCTCGCTGATGCCCAGCCGTTTCGCGACGGCGCGCGCCGACGTCCAATTGTCGCCGGTGAGCATGACGACCGAGACGCCCTCGCCATAGAGCGCTTGCAGCGCGTCCGGCGTCGTCTCCTTGATAGGGTCCGCGATGGCGATGATCCCCGCAGCCCGACGGTCGATCGCCACGAAGATGGCCGTGGCCCCGTCCTCACGCAGGCGCTCGGCGTCGCCATCGAGCGCGCTCGTCTCGATGCCGCTCTCGGCCAAGAAGCGCTGATTGCCGATGACGACAGATTGCCCGCCGATGCGGCCTCTCACTCCCTTTCCGATTGGCGAATCGAACTCCGAGGCCTCGCTCAACGGGAGGCCGCGCGAAAGGGCGGCTTGGACGATGGCTTGCGCGAGAGGATGCTCGCTCGCCCGCTCAAGGCTCGCCGCCACTGTCAGCAGTTCGGCTTCGCTCACGCGGGCGACGGGACGAACAGCGGTGACCTTGGGCCTTCCCTCCGTCAGCGTCCCGGTCTTGTCGACGACGAGCGTGTTTATCTTCTCGAAACGCTCCAAGGCCTCGGCGTTCTTGATGAGAACGCCATGCTGCGCGCCGCGCCCGATGCCGACCATGACCGACATCGGCGTCGCAAGGCCCAGCGCGCATGGGCAGGCGATGATCAACACCGAAACGGCGGCGATGAGACCGTAGCTCATGCGCGGTTCCGGCCCCCAAACCGCCCAGGCGGCGAAGGCGAGCACGGCGACGAGGATGACGAGCGGCACGAACCAGCCGGAAACCTGATCGGCGAGCCGCTGAATGGGGGCGCGGCTGCGTTGAGCGGAGGCGACCATGTTGACGATGCGCGACAGCATGGTGTCGGCCCCGACGCGGTCCGCCCGCATGATGAACCCGCCCGTCTGGTTGAGCGTCCCGCCGATGACTTTATCGCCAATGCTCTTCGTCACCGGCATGGACTCGCCGGTGACCATCGATTCGTCGACCGAGCTGCGGCCCTCGAGAATAACGCCGTCAACTGGCGCTTTTTCGCCCGGGCGCACGCGCAGCCGGTCGCCGACATGAACCTGGTCGAGCGCCACCTCTTCGTCGGACCCATCCTCATTGACCCGCTTCGCCGTCACGGGCGCCAGATTGAGGAGTGCGCGGATAGCCCCGCCGGTTTGCTCGCGGGCGCGCAGCTCGAGGACTTGGCCGAGCAGCACCAGCACGGTGATGACGGCGGCGGCCTCGAAATAGATCGGCACGGAGCCATCGGCGCTACGAAAGGCCGCCGGAAACAGCGAGGGCGCGAAAGTGGCGACGACGCTATAAACCCAAGCGACGCCCGTTCCCATGGCGACCAACGTGAACATATTGAGACTGCGGCTGACGAGCGATTGCGCGCCGCGCACGAAGAAAGGCGAGCCCGCCCATAGGACGACCGGGGTGGCGACGACGAACTGCGCCCAATTCGACACGTGCGGCGGGATGTAATGGTGGAGATCGAAGAAATGCCCGCCCATTTCGAGGGCGAAGACGGGGACGGTCAGCGCCAATCCGATCCAGAAGCGCCGCGTCATGTCGGCGAGTTCGGCGCTCGGGGCCTCCTCCGTCGTTGTGACGAGGGGCTCCAACGTCATCCCGCAGATGGGGCAATTGCCCGGACCAACCTGCCGGATTTGCGGGTGCATGGGGCAGGTGTAGATGACGCCTTCTGTGGAGGCGAGCGGCGCGGGCGCCCGGCCAGGAGGGCCATGCTCAGCGTGCGTGTGAGGCCCACGCTCAGAGGCGGCCATGCTCTCGTGACGATGGCGTTCGTGGCTCATATCCACTCCGTCCGGCGATCCGGCGGGAGAGGCTAGCACGTGATGGCGCGCCTGTGGATCATCCAGGCGCGTCGACGATGTTCCAGGAATGTCCGCTGGGAGAACGCTGGGTATCTTAGGCGTTTCTGTGTCCGGATATGAAAAAGGCCCCTGAGGGGCCTGTTTCCAGAATCCTGATTCACTGGATTTTGAATGGTCGGAGTGAGAGGATTCGAACCTCCGACCCCCTCGTCCCGAACGAGGTGCGCTACCAGGCTGCGCTACACTCCGATCCAACGGCCGCGCGGGCCGCTTTCGAGGGGCCTTATAGCCATAGTGGGCCGACCCCGCAACTGGTTGCGCTTTAAATTTCTTTCCCGCCGGACCGCCGCCGCAGCGTCACGAATGAAAAATCGGCCTCGTCCTTCTCCCCCCGCGGCGGCGTTTCGCGGGCGATTTCTTCCCATTCCTCAGGCGCAAGCTCGGGGAAATGCGCGTCTCCCGGAATGTCCAGCGCGACCTCGGTCAGCTCGATCATATGCGTCTTTTCGAGCAGGGCGCGGTAGATTTCGGCGCCGCCCGCCACGATGATTTCCGGCGCGCCCATCTCGGAGGCGAGGCGGCGGGCGATATCGAGCGATTCGGGCAGGCTCCGCGCCACATGGGCGCCGGGCGCGGCGAAATCGGGGTTCCTTGTGACCACCACGCTCTCCCGCCCCGGCAGGGGACGTCCGATCGAGTCCCAGGTGCGCCGGCCCATGATCATGGGACGGCCCCAGGTGCGCGCCTTATAGCGCTTGAGATCGCTGGAGAGCCGCCATGGCAGGCCGTTGCCGACCCCGATGACGCCATTCCGAGCGCGCGCGACCACGGCGACGAGCTTGGGGTTCATGCGGTTTCCCTCCTACACGGCGATCGGCGCGGCGATGGCCGGCCAGGGGTCGTAGCCCTCTATGGCGATGTCCTCGTAGCGGAAGTCGAAGAGGGAGGCGACGGCCGGGTTGAGCCTCAGGCGGGGGAGGGGCCGGGGCGCGCGCGACAGCTGCAGCCGCGCCTGCTCGATGTGGTTCAGGTAGAGATGCGCGTCGCCGAAGCTGTGGATAAACTCGCCGGCGACGCAGCCGGTCGCCTGCGCAACCATATGGGTTAGAAGCGCATAGCTTGCGATGTTGAAAGGGGCGCCCAGGAAAACATCGGCCGAGCGCTGGTAGAGCTGTCAGGAAAGGCGCTTTCGCCCGTCGATCTCGGCGACATGGAATTGGAAGAGACAGTGGCAGGGCGCGAGCGCCATTTTGTCGACCTCGGCCGGATTCCACGCGGTGACGATCAGCCGGCGCGAGAAGGGATTGCGCTTTATCTCCTCGACGACCCAGGAAATCTGGTCGATCGCCTCGCCGCCGGGCGCGGGCCAGGCGCGCCATTGCGCGCCATAGACCGGCCCGAGATCGCCCTTCGCGTCCGCCCATTCGTCCCAGATGGTGACGCCGTTCTCGCGCAGGTAGCCGACATTGGTGTCGCCCTTGAGAAACCACAGCAGCTCGTGAATTACCGACTTGAGATGCACCCGCTTGGTCGTGACGAGCGGGAATCCCGCCGAGAGGTCGAAGCGCAGCTGATGGCCGAAGAGAGAGAGCGTGCCGGTGCCCGTGCGATCCTCCTTGCGGACGCCCTCGCGTAGGATCTTGTCGAGAAGGTCGAGATATTGGCGCATGCGTTGATTTAAGAGCTGTCGGCGCAGGAGTCATGGAGTTGGAGGAGATTTCTGGGGAAAGTGCACCCGCCGGCTTCGTCTGACCCTCGCTGGCCCTGCCGATTTCCCACGGCCCAGCCTTTGCAGCTTGGTCATCCTCTTCCTATATTCTCTCCCCGAGGGGAGAGACGCTCCCCGCCAAGAGGGGAAACTCATATGCTGCGGTTTCTTGCGCAAAAGCGCGGATCGCTGATTTCATTGGCTCTGGCGGCGTTGTTGGCGCTGGCGCCGGCAATCGCCGAGGCGCGTATGGGCGGGGGCGGGAGCGTCGGCTCTCGCGGCTCGCGGACTTGGTCGGCCCCGCCGTCGACCCAAACCGCGCCCGGAATGGCCTCGCCTTTCCAGCGCAGCGAGACGGCGCGGCCAGGGTTTGGCGCAAACCAGCCGGGCTACGCCAACCCGGCCTTCGGCGGCTCGTCCTTCGGCCGCGGCCTGCTCGGCGGCCTCGCCGGCGGCCTGCTGGGCGCGGGGCTCTTTGGGCTTTTGACCGGCAACGGCTTCCTCGGCGGCATTGGCGGCTTCATGTCGATCATCGGCTTCCTGCTGCAGATCGCTTTGGTCGTCTTCCTGGCGCGCATGGCCTTTGTCTGGTGGCAGCGCCGCAATGCGCCGGCCGGCGTCGGTCCGCAGGGGTCGACTTTCGGCTTCACGGGCGGCGCGCCTTTCGGCGGGCGCCCGATGGGCGCTGGCTTTGGCGCGGGCCCGATGGGCTCGGGAGCCGCTGGGGCGCCGCAGCGTCCGCGGACGACGCCGATCCAGATCGCGGCGGTCGATTTCAACGCCTTCGAGCGCCTGCTTGGCGAATCGCAGGCCGCCTATAGCCGCGAGGATATGGGCGCCCTGCGCCAGATGGCGACGCCGGAAATGGCCCGCCATTTCGACGAGGAGCTTGCGGAGAACCGCAGCAGGGGCCTCGTCAATAGGGTCAGCGAGGTGAAGCTCCTGCAGGGGGACTTGTCGGAAGCCTGGCGCGAAGGTTCGGACGAATACGCCACCGTCGCCATGCGCTTTGCGCTCAATGACGTGATGGAGGACCGGACAACCGGCAAGCCGGCGCCGGGCTCAACCGGGGCGACTCAGGCGACCGAGGTCTGGACCTTCCGCCGCCCGGCGGGCGCCGGCCCCGAGGCCTGGAAGCTTTCCGCGATCCAGCAGGCGGCGTAACGCGAAGCCTGCTACTGAGAGGCGCTCCCTCCGTGAGGAGGGGGCGCCTTTTTTGTGATCTGAGATCGGTGAGTATCAATCCGGCGCCGTGAGCCGCTGATGTGCCTCCCCTTTACTGGGAGGTCGGCGGGCGCAGCCAAGTTTACGCAGCCTGCGTAAACTTGGCTGCGAGACCGACGGGTGGGGTTCTTGCCGCTACGATTCGGGTTGGGGCTGGCCCCGCCCGGCATTCGCCGGATTGCCTCGTTGTCGAGCTGAAGTTGACACGCCCACAGGACGCTCTCCCCATCGACGCCGTGCTGCCCGACATTCAGGCGGCCCTCTCGGTTTCGCCCAATCTCGTGATTGTCGCGCCGCCCGGCGCCGGCAAGACGACGCGCGTTCCGCTCGCGCTGCTCGACGCCGAATGGGCGAGGGGCGGCAAGCTCATTCTGCTGGAGCCGCGCCGCCTCGCCGCCCGGGCCGCCGCGAGCCGCATGGCCGTGACGCTCGGCGAGCAGGTCGGCGACACTGTGGGCCTGCGGATGCGGCTCGAATCGAGAGTCTCGGCCAAGACCCGCATCGAGGTCGTCACCGAAGGCGTCTTTGCCCGCATGATCCTCGACGATCCGGCGCTCGACGGCGTCGCCGGCGTGCTCTTCGACGAATATCACGAGCGCTCGCTCGACGCGGACCTTGGTCTGGCCCTGGCGCTCGACGCACAATCCGGGCTGCGCGACGATCTGCGGCTCGTCGCCATGTCGGCGACGCTCGACGGCGCCCGGGTCTCGGCGCTGATGGGCGATGCGCCGACGATCGTCTCCGAGGGCCGCGCCTTCGACGTCGAAACCCGCTACCTGGGCCGCGACCCCAATGGACGGATCGAGGACGCAATGACGCGCGCCGTGCTGCGCGCGCTGCGCGAGGAGAGAGGCTCGGCGTTGGCCTTTTTGCCAGGGCAGGGGGAGATCATGCGCGTCGCTGCCCGCCTGGAAGAGGCGCGCCTCGATCGGGTCGACATCGCGCCGCTCTATGGCGCGCTGGAGCGCGGCGAGCAGGACCGCGCCATTTCGCCGTCTCCGGCGGGGCGCCGGAAGGTCGTGCTCGCGACCTCTATCGCGGAAACGTCGCTCACCATCGAAGGCGTGCGCGTGGTCGTCGACAGCGGCCTTTCCCGCGTGCAGCTCTACGAGCCCGACCTCGGCCTCTCCCGGTTGGAAACGGTGCGCGCCGCCCGCGCGAGCGTCGATCAGCGGCGGGGCCGCGCGGGCCGCACGGAGCCGGGCGTCTGTTACCGCCTTTGGGACGAGCCGCAGACCGCCTCGCTCCCGGCCTTCGCCGCACCCGAAATTTTGGCGGCGGATCTCTCCAGCCTCGCGCTCGATCTTGCGGCCTGGGGCGTCAGCGACCCGGCTCAACTCGCCTGGCTCGATCCGCCGCCCGCGCCGGCCTGGAAGGAGGCCCTGGCGCTCGACCGCGAGCTGGGCGCCCTGGACGCCGACGGGCGATTGAGCGAGGAGGGTAGGGCGCTGCGCGCGCTTCCCCTGCCGCCCCGCCTCGCCCGCATGGTGCTGGGGGCCGCTCGCCGCAGCGAGGCGGAGCGGGCGGCGGGCCTCGCCATCCTGCTTTCCGAGCGCGGACTCGGAGGAAATGACGCGGATTTGTCGCATCGGCTGGAGCGCCTTCAGTCGGATGGGTCGAAGCGGGCGAGGGACGCGAAGCGGCTGGCGGCGAATTGGGCGAGGATGGCGAAGGCGGCTTCGGCGCCGTTCCAACACGTCGGCGCCACGTCTCTTTCTGACGGCGCCCTTATCGCGCTTGCTTATCCCGATCGCCTCGCCAAATCGCGCGGCGCCAAGGGGGATTTCCTGATGGCTAATGGCCGCGCCGCGAACCTGCCGGTCGAGGATTCGCTGTCGCGCGCGCCTTTCCTCGCCGTCGCCGAGCTCACCGGCCGGGCGGCGCAGGCGCGCATCCTCGCCGCCTGCGCCCTCGACCCCGAGGCACTGGAGAGGATCGCGGGCGACCGCATCGAGGCGCGTGACGAGATGGTTTTCGATCCCGCGACGGCGAGCCTCAGGCGCCGGCGCTTTCGCCGTTTCGGCGCAATCCGCTTGAGCGAGCAGAACCTCGCCGTCGAAACGGACGAGGAGGCGGCGCGCGTGCTGGCGCAAGGCATAGCCGCGCTCGGCGTCTCCCGACTGCCCTGGACCAAGGGACAGGCGCAGCTGCGAGACCGAGTCGCCTTCCTCCGTAAAGCAGAGGGGGAAGAATGGCCCGACCTCTCCGACCAGGCGCTCGCGGAAAGCGTCGAGGCGTGGCTCGCCCCTTACATTATCGGCCGCGTCAGGCTCGACGACATAAGCCCGAGCGAACTCGACGCGGCGCTCGCCACGCTGCTGCCCTATGACCTCATGCGCAGGCTCGAAGTCGAGGCGCCGTCGCATTTCGAGACCCCGGCGGGCGCCCGCCATGCCCTCGATTACGCCGCCCCCAACGGCCCGCTCCTGTCCGTGCGGGTGCAGGAGCTTTACGGGCTCTCGCAACATCCGACGCTGGCGCGCGGCCGGGCGCCGCTAACGCTGGAGCTGCTCTCGCCCGCGCATCGTCCGATCCAGACGACGCGCGATCTGCCGAGCTTCTGGGCGGGCTCCTGGAACGAAGTAAAGAAGGAGATGAAGGGCCGCTACCCGCGCCATCTCTGGCCCGACGATCCAGCGAGCGCCTTGCCGACGACAAGAGCGAAGCCGCGGGGGTGAGGGGCTAAATCGGGCAGATTTTCGCAGAGGCCTTAAGGCCTGCGAAAACTTTTCCCGAGAGGATCGAGGCCCCAATCGCGACGGGAGCGGGCGCTCCTGTCCATTTTCCGGGCGGCGTCATGCTTTGGAAGCAGCTTTCATACGCGGCGGTCGCCGTTCTCGTCAGCGCGATGGCGGCGAAAGCGCTTTTGCGTTTTGCGCCCCGTTCCGCCGCCGTCTCGACGCAGCGCGTCGAGCATTCCCCCGCCACGCCGACGCGCGCTGCGCTCCCCTTGCGCGCCAATGAAATTCGCATTCAGGCAGATTCGCTCGGGCAATTCTCCACGGATGTCGAAATCAATGGCGCCCGCATCCATGGGATGCTGGTCGATACGGGCGCGACTCTCGTGGCCCTTTCTTACGAAGACGCCGCCGCCGCGGGTCTTTTTCCAGCGCCTGCGGACTACAAGCATCAGGTCAACACCGCGAACGGCGCCGCCCATGTCGCGCGGGCAAAGCTCAACGACGTGCGCATCGGGAATATTGTGGTTCATGGCGTAGATGCGGTCGTCGGCGAGCGCGGGGCCCTCTCAGGGAGCCTCCTCGGCATGGCGTTCCTTTCCAAGCTCTCGCGTTTCTCGGTTGAATCGGGCGCTCTCATGTTGAGGCAATAGCCGCGGCCTATCGGGCGGGCGGGTTGGCCCGCGGGAGGCGACAGTGTAAACGGTTCGCCGACGAGAGCTTAAAGGACCCCACATGTTGCCGACGCCCGTTTCTTCTCTGATTTCTAACACCTTCGAATATGAGCAAAAGCCCCTGGTGAAGCCCACCGGCTTTCGCGAGTATGACGCGCGCTGGCTCTTCGGTCCCGAACTCAATCTGATGGGGGTGCAGGCGCTCGGCATGGGGCTCGGCACGCTGCTTCACGAAATGGGAGTCGCGCCTGATATCGTCACCGGCCACGACTATCGTTCCTATTCTTCTTCGATAAAGCTCGCTTTGGTCGCGGGACTTATGGCCGCCGGCGTGCGCGTGCGAGACATCGGCCTCGCGCTTTCGCCTATGGCCTATTTTGCGCAATTCGAGCTCGATGCGCCCGCCGTCGCCATGGTCACCGCCTCGCATAACGACAATGGTTGGACTGGCGTAAAAATGGGCGCGCAGCGGCCCGTGACCTTCGGGCCCGACGAGATGAGCCGTCTGAAAGAGATCGTGCTTTCCGGCAAATTCCGGGAGGCGGGCGGCGGCTCCTATCGTTACATAGAGAATTTCGGAGCGCGCTATCTCGACGATCTGACTCGTCGTCCGCAGTTCGCCCGCAAGATGAAGGTCGTCGCCGCCTGCGGCAATGGCACGGCCGGCGCCTTCGCGCCGCAGATGCTCGAGCGTCTCGGCTGCGAAGTGGTCCCGCTCGATGTCGAGCCGGACTATAACTTCCCGCGTTACAATCCGAACCCCGAAGACATGGAGATGCTCCATGCCATAGCGCAAAAGGTGCGCGAGACCGGCGCTGACGTGGGGCTCGGCTTCGATGGCGACGGCGACCGCTGTGGCGTTGTCGATAACAGTGGCGCGGAAATCTTCGCCGACAAAATCGGCGTGATGCTGGCGCGCGACCTCTCTAAAGTCTACCCCGGTGCGAAATTCGTCGTGGACGTGAAATCAACGGGCCTTTTTGCGACCGATCCGGAGCTCGTGTCGCGTGGGGTCCATACGGAATATTGGAAGACGGGCCACTCCTACATCAAGCGCCGCGTGAATGATTTGAAGGCGCTCGCAGGCTTCGAAAAGTCGGGGCACTTCTTCTTCAACGCCCCGATCGGACGCGGCTACGACGACGGCCTGCTGACGGCCGTGCACATACTAGAAATGCTCGACCGCAATCCCGGCAAAAGCATGGCCGACCTTTACAATGACCTGCCGAAGACCTGGGGTTCGCCCACCATGTCGCCGCATTGCGACGACGAAAAGAAATACGAGGTCGTCAGGAAAGTGACCGCGCGCATCGAGGATATGAAATCGCGCGGCGAAACGCTGATCGGCCAGCCGATACGCGACGTGGTGACCGTGAACGGGGTGCGTGTGACGGTGGCGGACGGCACCTGGGGGCTGGTGCGCGCTTCGTCCAACAAGCCGGAGCTGGTCGTCGTCGTCGAAAGCCCCGCATCGGAGGCGCGACTACGCGAGATGTTCGAGGCCGTGGACGCCATCCTGCGCGAAAATCCGGAGGTTGGCGCTTATAATCAGACGATCTGACGACCGGGGATCGTTCGAGCGCTCTTATCTCTTAGCGCGCTTTCCGCTCGCATGCGCCAGCGATAAGAAATCGCGCCAAATCAGAATCTGGAGCGCATTCTTTATCGCAAAAGTCTGTCAACTTTTGCGGAATGCGCTCAACCGGCGCGGCTCAAGGAGTCGAGCCGTTACAATTCGTCCCCGAGGTCATGTAATACTGAATGTGGCCAGAGCTGCGGGGGCGGGCATAGCTCGTGCGCTGCATGGTCCAGGTCGGCGCCGAGCTCCATTTATACATCTCGAAGCCGAATTTCGGCGTGTAGTGATAGACGACGTCGGCGATAATAAGAGGGCCGGTGGTCGGGTTGACGCCATTCGAGGGCAAGACATAACTTGTCGCAATCGTATTGACCGAGACCGGCGGCGCATTTGCGGGGGTCAATGCTTGATTGCAGGGACGCGGGGCCCCGCCATTGCGGGTGACGGTCCAGTTTGTTCGCGCTTCCCAAGTGGTGGCGGACGTCGAGGCGATATTCACTTCGGAAATGGTCATTTTCACCGAGGAGTCGCTCAGCTGCAGACCCATCAACACATTCGCCGCGGAAAAAACGTTGGTGATGTCCGCCTCGCTCAATCCCGCCTGTCCCGTCTTGCAGTTGGTCGCAGATGTGCCCGCGGCGGGATTCGGGCAGTCGAGCTTCTGGGCTGTCAGATCGGCGAGAGTATGAGCGACGAGATCGATTCTTTGCCCAGTGCGAATGCCGCCCAGGAGTTCGACCAACCCCAGAAAAATCACCACCATGAGCGGCAGGATCAGGGCGAATTCAACCGCCGCTATGCCGCGGTTGTCGAGAATCCCGCGTCGAATAGAAAGGGAGCGCATCGTCAGCTTCCCGCCGGCTCGACACGGAAGGCGGCGATGCCCATGATCATATAGGTCCAGGCCCCGTTTTGGAGGGTTTGTCCGTTGCGGATCTGGCCGAAGCTGCCCCCGGTCAAGGCGCTGCCTCCCAGGAAGCCCATGATGACGCTGGCTGGATAGACAACGCGGACGACCGCGATCTGTCCGGCTGCCGGCATTGCGATCACCGACGAGCGTGGGGCTGGCGTGAAAGTGTTGCCGGTGCTGGCCATTGACCAGGATGCGGGGCTGCTGATGTCCACAGCGAGCTTCGAGCAGTCGAACATCACCGACAAGTTACTTCCATTGCAGAGATATTGATCGACGAACTGTTGGTAGGTCAAACCCGTTGCAGCATTGTGCGTAAGAATCGAGCGGCTCGCCGTTTCGGTTGCAGCCTGCAATTGAGCGCTGCGAAAATATAAAGACCCGCTTTCGAGAATAGCGCCGATGAGGCCGATAAATGGCACGGAAATCATGGCAAATTCGATAGCAGTTGTGCCTTTGCAATTGCGAAGGAATTGCATCCATCGGATTTGCCCTGCGAACTCGCATAATCTCGACGTCGAGTGAACGGCCATTGCGTCGCTATCCAGAGTAAGCCGCCAGAAAGACGAGTTCCGAATTATTGTCGGCCGATCATGCTTATCGGCGGGTGGACGTCGCGGCGCTGTCATGCTGCCGGACGGCATCAATCACGGTGTTCATGTATTGGACGTCGTCTGCGAGATCCACGGCCTTCGCGCATTTTGGATTGCAGGAAAGCGACTCGCGATGAGGCCCGCGCTGGACGATGACCTTGTCTTCAGCGGGCACGACCGTGACGATCGACTCGCCAACCTGCTCTCCTGTGCGATCGAGAACGATGAGGTTGGTCGTGCCGAAGCTCTTGCCTGTGATCACCATCAGCTGGCTGTTCTTGAGCATGGTGACGTCGGCGATCAGCGGGTTGCCGATCACAAGCGTCTGCGCGCCTTGCGGCAGCTTCACCACCCGGGCGTAATCGATATCGACCCGGATGGCCTGTTCATCAGCGATCGCTTCGGGCGCCGCGGCGTCAAATCCTGCCGTTGCGGCGGCGAAAAGCAGCGCCCCACGGAGAAGAGGCGTAAAGAAGCTCATGCGGGTCCACCGTGCAGCGGCCTGGTTTTGCGCGTTCCACGAGCGTGAAGGCGTTTGGAGTGAGCGCTCAGCTGGAGATCAATAAAGCAGCCAATGGTGAACGAACGATAAAGGTCGCTGGATTATCCCCACCCCGCCCGCCGACGATTGATTGATCGGCGCGGCTAGAAAGCGGGTTGCAGCAATTCTAAAGCGAC
>JAMBEQ010000205.1 GCA_024506175.1 Methylocystis sp. | reverse complement strand
AAGCTGATCGGCACGGCGGCCAAGCGCCTCGACGGGCCCGACAAGGTGAACGGCAAAGCGCAATTCGGAATCGACGTCAAAGTCCCGGGCATGAAGATCGCCGCAGTGGCGGCTTGTCCGGTCATCGGCGGCAAATTGGCGCGCGTCGACGATAGAAAAGCACGAGCCATAAAGGGCGTGCGCCGGGTTATTCACCTTGAAAACGCCGTCGCCGTCATTGCCGACCATATGTGGGCGGCGAAGAAGGGCCTCGCGGCGCTCGACGTCGAATGGGACGACGGCGAAAACGCGCATGTTTCGACCGCTGACATCATCAAACAACTCGAAGACGTCGCGAACGGGCCCGCCGTCGTCGCCAAAAAACAGGGCGATGTCGCCAAAGCGATGGCGGGCGCGTTGAAAACCGTCGAAGCGACCTATCAGGCGCCGTTTTTGGCGCACGCCACCATGGAGCCGATGAATTGCACGGCGCATGTGCGCAACGACGGCTGCGACGTGTGGGTCGGCACTCAGGTCATAACGCGCGCCCGAGCCGCCGCCGCCAGCGCCGCCGGCCTCCCGCTACAGAATGTCCGGATCCACAATCACCTGCTGGGCGGTGGGTTCGGCCGTCGGCTCGACGTCGACTACATTATCCAGGCTGTTCAGATCGCCAGGCAGGTCGACTTTCCGGTGAAGGTGATCTGGACTCGCGAAGAGGATATCCAGCACGACGTCTATCGCCCCTATTACTATGACCGCCTGGCTGCCGGCCTTGACGAAAGGGGTCTGCCGATTGCCTGGAGCCATCGTGTTGTCGGCGCCTCAATCGAGGCCCGCTGGTCGCCGGAGGAGTTTCTGAATGGTCTCGATTCGGACGCTGTCGAAGGCGCTGCTGGGCCGTATGCATTCCCGAATGTCCTGGTCGATTATGTTCGTCAGGAGCCGCCGTCTGGCTTGACCACGGGTTGGTGGCGGGGCGTCGGAATGACGCACAACGCGTTCATGGTCGAAGGCTTCATCGACGAACTTGCTGCGGAAACGCGAACTGACCCGGTCGCCTATCGACGCGAACTGCTCAAAGGAAACCCGCGCATGAGGGCGGCGCTCGACCTCGCGGCCGAAAAGGCAGGCTGGCATGACCCCCTGCCGGCGGGCGTCGGGCGCGGGGTTTCGGCAATGTTTGGGTTTGAGACATACATCGCCCAAGTCGCCGAGGTCACTGTCGCCAAGGACGGTAAGGTGCGCGTCCAGCGTGTCGTCTGTGCGGTGGACTGCGGACGGACCGTCAACCCTGACACGATCAAGGCCCAGATCGAAGGCGGCGTTATTTTCGGCCTGACGGCGGCGCTCTATGGCGAAATTACCCTCGAACGGGGGCGCGTCGCGCAGAGCAATTTCGATACTTATCGGATGGTGCGCATCGACGAGACGCCGGAGATAGAAGTCCATATCATTGAAACTGACGCCGAGCCTGGCGGCGTCGGGGAGCCTGGGACCTCGGCTATTGCGCCGGCTGTCGTGAACGCAATCTTCGCCGCGACGGGCAAACGATTGCGTCGGCTTCCGATCAGGCCCGCTGACCTGAGATCAGCTTAAAGCGCCGGTCTTGCCTGGATCGGGGAGGCGCCCAGTTGCAAGAGGCCTCAGGGAGGCCCCCTACCCTCCGGCTTTTTCCGCAGAGACGCCCGTCGCCATCTTCAAGTCGAGGCAGCCGAGCTGTACCCTCCGCAGTGAGACGCGCCTGTAAGGGCCTGATTCGAAAGGGCAGCGCCGACGAGTTGTCACGCATGCGTCATCGAACTAGGCTCACTAACCCGAACGGCAGACGCGCCTTTCGACGGGCGCAGAGAGAGCGGCGCCCCGATGGATTTCTTCCAGCGTTTCACCTTCCTTTTCTCGGCGCCGAACTTCGACGCTGACGACCTCGAGGGCCTTCGCGTCAACCAGATTATCGCGGCCATCGAGGGTATGGGCTTTCAGGTGGTTCGGGCCAGACGCCTGGAGGACGCCGAGATCGTCGTTCAAACTGACGCCGCCATCGGCTGCCTCGTGGTCGACTGGGGAAAAAAAGGCATAGAAG
>JAMBEQ010000204.1 GCA_024506175.1 Methylocystis sp. | reverse complement strand
AAAGCCACGACCCGACACAGGGGATGCGGCAGGGCAATGACGTCGGCACGCAGTACCGGTCGGCGATCTATGTGACGACCCCGGAGCAGCGCGCCGCCGCCGAAGCGTCCCGCATTGCGTATCAACGCGTCTTGACCAAGGCTGGCCTGGGACCGATCACAACCGAAATAGCCGAGGCGCCGCCCTTCTATTACGCGGAGGCCTACCACCAGCAGTATCTTGCGAAGAACCCGGGCGGCTATTGCGGCCTGGGCGGCACAGGACTGTCCTGCCCGACGGGGACCGGCGCCGAATAAGGTTTACTCGCTCAGCAGCTTCTCGACGAATTCGGCGATGCCGCGCTCGCGGCGCGGACGCCGCTGGCGCTCGGCCCGCAGGATCGCGATGAGATCGTCGAAGGAGCGCTGAAGGTCGTCATTGACGATGACATAGTCGTAATCCTTCCAGCGGGCGATTTCCTTGCGGGCGTTCTGAAGACGCCGCTCGATCACCTCGGCCGCATCCTCGGCCCGGCATTCGAGCCTCGCGCGCAATTCCTTCATCGAGGGCGGCAGGATGAAGACGGTCACCGTGTCCGCGCCCATCTTCTCGCGCACCTGGCGCGTGCCCTGATAGTCGATATCGAAGAGGCAATCGCGCCCTTGCGCGAGAATCGCTTCCACGGGGGCGCGAGGGGTGCCGTAGAAATTGCCGTGCACCTCGGCCCACTCCAGAAGCTCGGCGTCGCGCATCGCGGCGAACTGCTTCTCGGTGATGAAGCGATAATGAATGCCGTCGACTTCGCTCGACCGGCGGGCGCGGGTCGTCACCGATATCGAAAGCGTAAGGTCGAGGTCGCGATCCTGCAGCAGCATCCGCGTCAGCGTGGTCTTGCCGGCGCCGGAGGGTGACGAAAGGATCATAACGACGCCGCGACGCAGCGGAGGGGAAAGGACCATGGCGAGGGATGTCATGATTAGGGGCAATCGGCAATAGGCAATAGACGCCTCTCTTTCAACCTGCCCCTCTTGTTTACTCGATGTTTTGCACCTGTTCGCGGAGCTGCTCGACCTCGATTTTCAGCTCCAGCCCGATTTCGGTCAGCGACGGATCGTTGGATTTGGCGCAAAGCGTATTGGTTTCCCGCGAAAATTCCTGGGCGAGGAAATCGAGCCGCCGCCCCACAGGACCGCCATCGGCGAGAAGCTTCTGCGCGCTGGCGACATGCGCCGCCAGCCGGTCGAGCTCCTCGCGAATATCGGCCTTGACTGCGAGCAGCACCGCCTCCTGATGCAGCCGCGCCGGATCGAGACCCTCGGCGCTTTCCAGAAGCCGCGCCACTTGCTGCGCCAGCCGGCGCCGCACAGCTTCGGGTTGGCGCGCCGGCAGGGCGTCGGCCTGGGCCGTCAGCGCCCCAATGCGCGCAAGGCGCTCCTGCAAGACGGCGGCGAGCGCGGACCCTTCGGCGCGGCGAGATAAGAGTAGGGCCTCCAACGCCTCGTCGAGGGCGGCGAGAACGCTTCTCTCCAGCGCCCCCCGCTGGGCCTCGTCGTCCTCGGGCTCGACAATCTCGACGACGCCACGGATCGCAAGGAGGCCGTCCAGTGACGCCGGGCGCAGATTTGCGTGAGGCGGCATATCGTTGAGCGCCGAGAGGAGGCGGTCGAGCGCGGCGCGATTGATCCTTGCGCAGCCCTCTTCCTCTGCCCGCTTGGCCGTGAGGTTGACGAAGACCGAGCCGCGCGCAAGACGAGCCGAAACGGCGGCGCGCGCCTTGATTTCAACGGCGTCGAAATTTGGCGGGACGCGAAGTCGCAGGTCGAGGCCCTTGGCGTTGACGCTCTTCAGCTCCCAAGCGTAGCTCCAGGGCCCGAGACTGCCGCGCGCCCGGGCAAAGCCTGTCATGCTGGCGACCGAAGAGGTTGTCATAAGCGCTCCAGGCGAAAGGCAAGCCACCAGGGTCTAGCGCATATTGAGGGTCGCTGGAACGGTCTTTGCGGAGGTCAAATCCCAGCTCTTGTCCCGAAGGGGATCAAGCGAGGTGCCTTCCGAGGCGTCAAAGGCGCGCGGGCGGGGGTGTTGAGGCGTCGCGGCGAGGGCAAGCGCCCTTTCCGGCGACGAGGAAACAGGCGCAGCCTCTTCCAGGGAGACCTTCTCCCCAAGCGCTTCCGCTGGCAATTCGTCGGTGCCGGCCGAGAGGCCGAGCCGGGCCGCGCGCGCCTTCTGCTCGGCGCGTCGCGCTGCGGAGACCGGATAGGCCGCAATACCGGCCACTTCCTCCGGCAACGCCTTCCCGTCGGCGCTCTCGCGAGCCATCATGTCGGGGCCGATCGCGCCCTCCTCGCCGCTGTCGCCCGCCGAAGGCGCGCCGGCGGCAAGCAGCTCGGCGTCGAAATGGTTCGCACGGGTCTTCGGCTGGGCGGCCTCCTGCGTGAAATAAGGCCGCGCGACGCGAAGACGCGCCAGATGAGGGGCCGCATCGGCCGTGGGGTCTTCGTGCCCGCCTAGGAAAAAGGCGGCGCCGGCGGGGCCGAATTTGCCGAGCCGATGGGTGGCGCCGTCGTCGGCCGACAGGACGCGGCCCGGCGAGAAATCGGCGCCAGGCGCATTGAGCGCCACGAGCCGGCCGATCGGCGCCTCGGTGCGTTTATCGGTCTTGGGCGTCGCTGGCGGGACGACGGCTGGAGCGGTTTGATCGACGCCGGAGCCGGCCTTCGCTTTCTGCTCCTGCTCGAGCCGGCGCCAATTCTGGACGTTGCGGGAATGCTGGTCGATGGAATCGGCGAAGACATGGCCGCCGGTTCCATCCGCAACGAAATAGAGGTCTCGCGTATTGGCCGGATTGGCGGTGGCTTCGAGCGCCGCCTTGCCGGGGTTTGCGATGGGTCCCGGCGGGAGGCCATCGACCGCATAGGTGTTATAGGGCGTCCATTTCTCGATCTCTGAACGCATGATGCCGTGGCCCAGCGTCCCCTTGCCGGCGACGAGGCCATAGACAATCGTGGGGTCCGACTGCAGGCGCATGCCCTTGCGCAGGCGGTTCATGAAAACCGCTGCGACGCGCGGGCGCTCTTCAGGCTTTCCCGTTTCCTTTTCGACGATAGAGGCGAGGGTCACGAGCTCGTAAGGCGAACGCAGCGGCAGGTCCTTGGCGCGCTTCGCCCAAATCTGCTCGAGGAGCTTGCGCTGGTCCTCCTGCATCTTGGCGATCAGCTTGCCTCGGGGGAAGCCGCGCGGAAATTTGTAGGTCTCGGGGAGCAGCGCGCCTTCCTTCGGCGTCTCCCTTATATCGCCAAGAAGGAGATCGGTTTCACGCAGGCGCTGGGCGATCTGCTCGCTGGTGAGGCCCTCGGGGATGGTCAGGCTATGCATGAGCTGCTTGCCGGCGACCATCTCATCGATCACCTCGCGCAGGCTGGCGTTCTTCCTAAATAAATATTCGCCCTGCTTAAGCTTGCCGCGCGCGCCTTCGACGAGCAGGGCGAAGTTCATGAGGGTGGGACTGTCGATGACGCCCTCTCGTTCGAGCTGCGAGAGCATCTCGGGCACGTCGCTGCGCGGGGGAAGGTAGACGACCTTGTCGGCGGGGAGCGGACCAGGCTCCTTGAGCTTGTGCATGACCGCGATGGCGCCGAAGACGCTTGCCACGAGCGCGACGAGCAGGAAGCTCAAGAAACCGCTCATTGCCGAAAGCGCGCCCTCGCGGCGCTTCTTTCTTTTTGGCGGGGGCGCGGGTGGGGCTTCCGGTTGCAGGGCCGGCTGGGCGTTCTGCGTGGCGGTGCGGCGTCGGAAGAAAGAGCGGGATTCTTCGCTGGCTGTCGGCGATACAGCGGAGGGCTCGGCCTTGGGGATAAACTCCCCTTTGGTCGTTTCCTCCGGAGCGGCGGCCGGCTCTGGCTTCGCCTCGGGAGCGGCCTTCTCGTCCTCTTTCGGCGTCGCCGTCTTATCGCCCGTTTCGTCGCTCATCTGGTCACCACATCAATTCAGGCGGCGCTGCCGCGGTCGTCCGCAGGCGCTGGTCGCCAACCGAGCTACACTATCGGTCATTGTGGCGAATTCTGGAACGGGCGAAGTTTGGGGCTGAAGATGGCCCGGGGAGGCCATCCTCTGCCCCATAAATATCGACGTTTGCTTGGCTCTATTGAACGCGGCGGAAGAGCAGCGAGGCGTTCGTGCCGCCAAATCCGAAGGAATTGGACAGCGCGATATTGATCTCACGCTGTTTCGCAACCTTCGGCGCCAAATCGATCGCCGTCTCGACCGAGGGATTGTCGAGATTGCGAGTCGGTGGGGCGGCGTTGTGAGTCATGGCGAGGATCGTATAGACCGCCTCGACCGCGCCGGCGCCGCCGAGGAGGTGGCCCACAGCCGACTTCGTCGACGACATGGTGAGCTTCGGCTCGATATTACCGATGAGCCGCTCGACAGCCCTGAGCTCGATCTCGTCGCCGAGCGGCGTCGAGGTGCCATGGGCGTTGATATAATCGATCTCGCTGACCGGAATGCCGGAGCGCTTCAGCGCCGCCTTCATGCAGCGGAAGGCCCCGTCGCCGTCCGGTGACGGCGCGGTGATGTGATGGGCGTCGCCCGACATGCCATAGCCGATGAGCTCGGCGTAGATTCGCGCGCCGCGGGCCTTGGCGTGCTCATATTCCTCGAGCACGACGCAGCCGGCGCCCTCGCCGAGCACGAAGCCGTCGCGGTCCTTGTCATAGGGCCTGGAGGCGTCGGCGGGGCGGTCGTTGAACCCCGTGGAGAGCGCGCGGCAGGCCGCGAAGCCCGCGACGCCGATGCGGTTAACAGGCGATTCGGCGCCGCCGGCGACCATGACTTCCGCGTCGCCCATGGCGATGATGCGCGCGGCGTCGCCAATCGCGTGGGTCCCGGTCGCGCAGGCCGTCACGACGGCGTGATTCGGTCCCTTGAGCCCATGCATGATCGAGACATAGCCGGCGACCAGATTGATGATGCGGCCGGAAACGAAGAAGGGCGATACGCGGCGCGGCCCCTTCTCCTTCAAAGTAAGCGAGGTCTCGTAAATGCCGCCCAAGCCGCCGATGCCGGAGCCGATCAGCACCCCGGTCGTCTCCTGCTTCTCCGACGTGTCGGCCTTCCAGCCCGCATCGGCGAGCGCCTGCGTGGCGGCGGCGGTTCCGTAGACAATGAAGTCGTCGACCTTGCGTTGCTCCTTGGGGTCGAACCAATCGTCTGGATTGAACGACCCTTCGGCGCCGTCGCCGCGCGGCACGACCGCCGCGATTTGACAGGCGAGGTCATCGACCTCGAAAGTGTCGATGCGGCGAAAGCCGTGCTCGCCGGCGACGAGACGCCGCCAATTCGTTTCGACGCCGCAGCCCAGAGGGGACACGACGCCAAGCCCGGTGACGACCACCCTGCGCATAGCTTACTCTCGGATTTCTTATGAAACGAACACTATAGCCGCCCGTCGAGGCGTCGTCGGGCGGCCTGGCATGGAACAAGCGCGCGACCTTTTGCCGGCGCGCCCTTCATTCGCGCGATTCGCGATCAGGCGGCTTTGGCCTTCTCCAGAAACTTAACAGCGTCGCCGACCGTGAGAATGGTCTCGGCGGCGTCATCCGGGATTTCCACGCCGAACTCTTCTTCGAAAGCCATGACCAGCTCGACGGTGTCGAGCGAGTCGGCGCCCAGATCGTCGATGAAATTCGCCTTGTCGACGACCTTTTCGGGCTCGACGCCGAGGTGTTCGACAACGATCTTC
>JAMBEQ010000203.1 GCA_024506175.1 Methylocystis sp. | reverse complement strand
GCCCGCGCGCGGACTAGCTTTGCCTCATGTTCGAAGCAAAATTCCAATCCTTCGCCGACGCCTCTTCCCCCCATGACAGCGCCGCTCGGGTCGCCGCCCTACGCGAGGAGCTCGCCCGCCAGGGCCTCGACGGCTTTCTCCTTCCCCGCGCCGACGCGCATCAAAACGAATATGTGCCCAAGGGCGCCGAGCGCCTGGCCTGGCTCACGGGCTTCACCGGCTCGGCCGGCTTCGCCATCGTGCTGGCGGCCGAAGCCGCGATCTTCGTCGACGGGCGCTATGTGATTCAGGTGCGCCAGGAGATCGACGGCAAGACATTCACGCCGATCGACATTTCCGAAACCGCGCCTTCCGCCTGGCTCGCCGAACATGCCCGCGCGGGCGCCCGCATCGGCTACGACCCCTGGGTGCATACGAGCGGACAGATCGAACGCTTCGCCAAGGCGGCCGAGGGCAAGAAGATCGAGCTCGTCGCGCTCGACGCCAACCCCATCGACGCGCTTTGGATCGACCGGCCGGCCGAGCCGCTGGGCCAAGCCGTCATCCATCCCGCCCGCTATGCCGGCGAGACGGCGGCCTCCAAGATCAAGAAGCTGCGCGCGGCGCTCAAAGGCGCCGACGCGGCGTTGATGTCCGACCCGCACGCCATCTGCTGGGCCTTCAACATTCGCGGCTCCGATGTGGCGCACACGCCGATCGTCCTCGCCTTTGCGATTCTGCCCAAGGAAGGCGCGCCGACGCTCTATATCGACGACGCCAAGGTCGACGCGAAGACCCGCGCAACTTTGGAAAAATTCCTTACCCTTCGCGCGCCCGCCGCGCTGATCGACGATCTGACCGAAGCCGGCAGGCGCGGCGAGACCGTGATGTTCGACGCGGCCACCGCGCCCGTAAAGCTCATCGAGACCTTGCGCGGGGCCGGCGGCAAGCCGCGCGTGACCGAAGATCCTGCGGCGCTGCCAAAGGCCATTAAAAACAAGGCGGAGCTTGCCGGCGCGCGCGAGGCCCACATCCGCGACGGCGCCGCGCTCACGCGCTTCCTCGCCTGGTTCTCCGAGGCGGCGCCCAAGGGCGCTTTGTCTGAAATCGCGGCCGCCGAGGCGATGGAGACCTTCCGCCGCGAGAACGGAGATCTGCGCGATATTTCATTCCCGACAATTTCCGCCTTCGGCGAACATGCCGCGATCCCGCATTATCGCGTCACGGAGAACAGCAACCTCAAGATCGGCAAGGGCGTCTACCTCATCGACAGCGGCGCGCAATATGTCGACGGCACGACGGATGTCACGCGAACGGTGGTCGTTGGGCGCGCCTCGAAGCAGTTCAAGGATCATTTCACGCGCGTGCTCAAGGGCCATATCGCCATTGCGCGGGCGGTGTTCCCCAAGGGCGTCTCGGGCGCGCAGCTCGACGCCTTCGCGCGACGTTACCTTTGGGAGGCGGGGCTCGATTTCGACCATGGCGTCGGCCATGGCGTCGGCTCCTATCTTTCCGTGCACGAGGGGCCGCAGCGCATTTCCAAGATGGGAACGACGCCCTTGCAGCCGGGCATGATTCTCTCCAACGAGCCCGGCTATTACCGCGCCGGGGAATATGGCATTCGGCTCGAAAATCTCGTGATCGTCGAGAAGCGCGAGATCGCGGGCGCCGAGCGGGAGACGTATGGCTTCGAGACGATCACGCTCGCGCCCTTCGATCTGAACTGCATCGAGCCAAAGCTGATGAGCGACGAAGAAATTGCGTGGCTCAACGCCTATCACGCCCATGTGAGGAAGACGCTTTCGCCGCTGGTGGATACGAAGACGAGGAAGTGGCTGCGAGAGGCGACGCGGGGGATTTGAATGATTATGCGGCGTTGCCCCCTCCCATGCCGAAATGTGCTCCACAGAACATCATCTACGCTCGCGCCTTGATATCGTCTGCACGACACAAAGGCGCAGACATTCCCAAAGGCTGATATGCGTAGGCTCATCTTTGCGACTTTTGCCGCGACCTCACTGGTTTCAGGTTTTCCAGATTCGAGCGCGTTCGCAACCCAAAAGCGAATTGCGCCGCAAACAGACCCCATCGCGCTTCTCAAGGAAATCTACGGGCGTTACCCCGACTCCGAGAAAGCCGACGACTGGCACAAGGCGGACAAGAATTGGAGCCCTTCGGGAGACGTCGATAAGCAGCCTGGCTGGGCCACGCTGCCGCTCTCGCGCGCGACAGCGGCGCTGCACAGGCGCGTCGCGAAGAAGCTCGAAAAGGACGGCTTCGTCTGCATCGACTACGATATGGTCAGCGACAGCCAGGACCCCGACATCGCGCGATACAAAATCACCGAGCCGCCTGCGAAGTCGAGCGGATTTGCCGAATATGACATCTATTTTCAGGGAAAATCCCGCCAGGAAACCAGGAAGGTCACCTATCTCCTCGTCCAGGAAGAGGGGAAGTGGCGTGTCGAGGACATGATCACCTACTCGACTGACGCCAAGGGGCGCGCCGTCAAGAACGACGCCAAAGACATGCTGAATGCCTGCCTGAAGGATTAAGGCTCCGGCAGCGCTGTCATCAAACCACCACACGCCCGTCACGCAAGCTCAATCCAACCGTCACGCAAACGCAGTCGCAACGTCGCGAAACCGCAGCGCAACTTCCGTAGCCTTGTATCATGGCGTATACGACGGATCTGGCGGCGAAGCTGACGCGCGACGCGTCATCCCTCCCGCAAACCGGCCTCTCCGGCCAGTGGCTGCAACGGCTGATCGACGCGGATCTCGCGGCCGTTCACCTCTTCTCCCGCTCGGCTAGGCCCAGAGCCATCCGCTTTCTCGCCATTGGCGTGAGCAAGCTCGGCAATGGCTGGATCTACCCGATCCTTCTCACTGTCGTCTTCCTCGGGCTGGGCTGGCAGGGCTGGCATATTGTTCTGCTCGCCGCCGCCAACGCCGCGTTGCTGCATATCCTTTATCCGATGATCAAGCGACGCTTCCGCCGCAAGCGCCCCTTCCATACGGACGCGCGCCTGCCCTCGCTCCTGAAGACGCTCGACGAGCACTCATTCCCGAGCGGCCACGCCATGACGCTGACCGGCGTGCTCGCGCCGATCGTTCTCGCCTGGCCGGCAACGACCGCTTCCGCCGTCGTCCTCGTCATTTCCATGGCGTGGTCGCGCGTCGCCACGGCGCACCACTATCCGAGCGACGTCATCGCCGGCGTCGCGCTCGGCCTCGTCCTCGCCTTCCCGCTGTCGAGCTATCTGCTCGCCCAGTTTTGAGCGCCAGCCAAAATTTACCGCGCGCGCTAGCTATTGCTAGTTCGCGCTTTCTTGCGCCGAACCCGCATCCACTTCGGCGGAAAGCGCTCTAAGCGGCGCGAGGCAACGGAATATCCGCGCGCGCAGGAGCGGCGCTCACACGGCCTTTCGCCCCCGCCAGCGCGCCTGGGACAAGCTCGAGCCCGAGGAAGCGCGCCCGCTCGACAGGCCCGGGCAAAGTCAGCGCCTCGGTGAAGCGGCGCTCGAAGCCGAAGCGGCGGTAGTAGGGTTCGTCGCCAACGAGCAGCACCGCCCCATGGCCGAGCGCCTCGGCGCGTTCCAGGGACGCGCGCATCATCTTTGCGCCGAGCCCCAGCGAGCGGGCGTGTTCCGCAACCGCGAGCGGGCCCAGCAGCAGCGCCGGGCGGCGGCCGCCCGCAAGGATCGGCCAGAGGCGAATCGTCGCGAGCAGCTCGCCCTCGTCGTCCTTGGCGACCAGCGCGAGGCCCGGCGCGGGCGTGCATCCTTCGCGAAGCCTTTCGCAGGTCTTGAGGAAACGCGCGGGCCCGAAAGCGGCGTCGAGCAGCGCCTCGCGCGCGCCGACGTCGGCGGGCGTCTCCTCCAGAATCGCTGAGGAAGCGCGCGGCGGCGGGGCGACGACGACGGGCGCGAGAAGGTTGGAGTGAAGTTCAAAGGTCATCTGTTCCTCCTTCAGAGGACAAGCGACCCTCGCGCCTGGCGCGCCGCGCTCTTTCCGCAAAAGTCAGAATTCGCGCAAACTGCGCCCGCCGTACGGGACTGGTTTTACTCGGAGCTTTTCCTCACCCGCTTGCGGGAGAGCGAGGGGCGCGCCGGTCGCGTCGCGGAAGAGCGCGACCGCAGACCGCCCTGGCGCGGATGGCCGGGCCGAGCCCGGCCATGCCTCTGAGCGAAGAATCGCTCAGATGACGAAGGTCTCGAGCGGCGGGAAGCCATTGAAGCCGACCGCCGAATAGGTGGTCGTATAGGCCCCCGTTCCCTCGATCAGCACCTTTGCGCCGATCTCGAGCGAAATCGGCAGCTGATAGGGCGCCTTCTCGTAGAGCACATCCACCGAATCGCAGCTCGGGCCCGCGATGATGCAAGGCTCGGTCGGCGCGCCGTCGGCCTCGGTGCGAATCGGATAGCGGATCATCTCGTCGATGGTCTCGGCGAGGCCGTTGAATTTGCCGATGTCCAGATAGACCCAGCGCAGCTCGCCCTCGGCCTGCGACTTCTTCGAGATCAGCACGATTTCCGCCTCGATGATCCCGGCGTTGCCCACCATGCCGCGGCCGGGCTCGATGATCGTCTCCGGAATGCGGTTGCCGAAATGCTTCGACAGCGCGCGGAAGATCGCGTTGCCGTAGCTCTTCACCGCCGGCACGTTCTTCAGATATCTCGTCGGGAAGCCGCCGCCGAGATTGACCATCTGAAGATTGATGCCCCTCTCCGCGAGATCGCGGAAGATGTCCGCCGCCGACCTCAGCGCGCCGTCCCACTTGCGCGGGTCGGTCTGCTGCGAGCCGACATGGAACGATACGCCGTAAGCTTGCAGGCCGAGGCGATGCGCATGCTCCAGCAC
>JAMBEQ010000202.1 GCA_024506175.1 Methylocystis sp. | reverse complement strand
GCGACATTCCTATCCATGGCGTCGCATTTGTCGGCGAGGAAGAGCCGGCTGTGCAACAAACGATCGCGCGGCTTGGCGACGTCAAGGCGCTCGGGCGTCTGCCGAATCTTGCGACGCTGTCAAAAGATGCGCTGCGCGCCGCTTTCGACGCCGCCTTCTCGCGCGCGGATTTCGCTTGAGATGACCTTCGTCACGCATTCCCCTGTCTGGCGCCCCTTCACGCAACATGCCTTGCAGCCGGGCGCCTATAAGATCGTCCATGCTGAAGGCGCCTGGCTCGCGGCCGAAGATGGGACGCGCTTTCTCGACGCGATTTCTTCCTGGTGGGTCATCACCCACGGCCATCGACGGCCCGAGATCATGGAGGCGATCCGCCGGCAGACAGAGTCGCTGGATCAGATCATCTTCGCGGGCTTTACGCACGAGCCGGCGGAAGCGCTCGCCCGCCGCCTCGTCGAAATCACTCAAACGGGCCTGGATTACGTGTTCTATTCCGACAGCGGCTCCACCTCGGTCGAGGTCGCGATCAAAATGGCGCTGGGGTATTGGCGCCACCGCGGCGAGCCCCGCGCGCGCGTCATCGCCATGGCGCACGGCTATCACGGCGACACGGTCGGGACCATGTCGGCCGGCGCGCGCTCGGTCTTCAATGCGCCCTATGAGCCCTTGCTCTTCGATGTCGCGCGCGTTCCCTTTCCGCAGGCAGGAAAAGAACAGGAAACGCTCGATGCGCTGGACGGCTTTTGCCGCGAGGGAGCGGCCGCCTTCATCGTCGAGCCGCTGATTCTGGGCGCAGGCGGCATGCTGACTTATGGCGCCGACACGCTGCGCGAGATGAAGCGCATTTGCGAAAAATACAGCGTGCTCTTCATAGCCGACGAGGTCATGACGGGCTTCGGTCGCACCGGAACGCTCTTCGCCTGCGAACAGGCGGATATCGTCCCCGACATCGCTTGCTATTCGAAGGGCCTCACCGGCGGCGCCGTTCCGCTGGCCGTCACCATGTGCAAGCGCAAGATTTTCGAGGCGCATTATGCCCCCGATCGCGCCCGCGCTTTCTTTCATTCGAGCTCCTACACCGCCAACCCCATCGGTTGCGCCGCCGCGCTCGCCAATCTGGACGTTTGGGCCAAGACCGACGCGCGCGAGAGAGTCGCAAATCTTTGCGCCATGCAGACGGAACGCGCCGCGCGCTTTGCGCGTGACCCCCGATTTTCGTCCGTGCGCCACCTCGGCACGATCGTCGCGCTCGATTTGAAGATTGCGCAGAGCGGCTATCTTGCGACGATCAGCCTCGATCTCATGCGCTTCTTCAACGCGCGCGGGCTGTTGCTGCGGCCGCTCGGCCCGACGATCTACATGCTGCCGCCCTATTGCGCTACGGGGGGGGAACTCGATCTGGCCTATGCGGCGATCGACGAAGCGGCGCGCGAATTCGGAGGCTGACCCTGGCGCGCTTGGTTGCGCGCGCTATTCCGCCCATCGCAGCACCGGCTTTCGCGCCGCCAGCGTCTCGTCCACGCGCCGACGCGGCGTGAAGCGCGGCGCTTGCGCGAAGCGATCTTTATCCCCTTCCTTGGCGTGCGCCGCAAGGTCCCGCAGCGTCGCGATAAAGAGATCGAGCGAGGCTTTCGACTCCGACTCCGTCGGCTCGATCAGCATGGCGCCATGCGCAACGAGCGGGAAATAAATGGTCATGGGGTGGTAGCCCTCGTCGATCATCGCCTTGGCGAAATCGAGCGTCGAGACGCCCGTTCCTTTGAGCCAGGCGTCGTCGAACAGCACCTCGTGCATGCAGAGGCGATCGCCGAAAGGCTGGGTCATCACGTCGCGCAGCGACGCGCGCACGTAATTCGCCGAGAGAACCGCGTCCTTCGAGGCCTGCGCGACGCCGTCGCCGCCATGGGCAAGAAGATAGGCGAGCGCGCGCACGAACATGCCCATCTGCCCATGAAAGGCGGCCATGCGGCCGAAGCTTTGCGCGCCGCCCGCATGTTCGACAAGCTCGAGCGAGTCGCCGTTGCGCCGAACGAAGGGCACGGGCGCAAATGGCGCGAGACGCTCTGAGAGCACGACCGGCCCGGCGCCCGGCCCGCCGCCGCCATGCGGCGTCGAGAAGGTCTTGTGCAGATTGAGATGCATGGCGTCGACGCCGAAGTCGCCCGGCCGCGCCACGCCCGCGATGGCGTTGAAATTCGCGCCGTCGCAATAAAAATAAGCCCCTGCTTCGTGAACGGCTCTAGCAATCTCGATGATATCGCGCTCGAAGAGCCCGCAAGTATTGGGGTTCGTCAGCATCAGCGCCGCGACGTCGGGGCCGAGCGCCTCTTTCACCGCCTGCGTGTGAACGGTCCCGTCTTCAGAAGCGGGTACGACGCGCACGGAGAAGCCGAGCAGCGACGCCGTCGCCGGATTGGTGCCATGCGCCGATTGAGGGATAAGCACGACCTTGCGCGTCGCGCCCTCGCCCCGCGCCACAATGGCGGATTTGATCGCCATCATGCCGCAGAGCTCGCCATGCGCGCCGGCTTTCGGCGACAGCGCGATGGCCTGCATATTGGTGAGCGTCAGCAGCCAATGGCTGAGCGTCTCCATCAGCGACAGCGCGCCCTGGACTGTGGAAACGGGCTGCAGCGGATGAATATCCGCGAGCCCTTCGAGCCGAGCGAGCTTCTCGTTGAGGCGCGGGTTGTGCTTCATCGTGCAGGAGCCGAGCGGATAGAGCCCCGCGTCGATCGAATAATTCTTGCGCGACAGGCGCACATAATGGCGCATGGCCTCCGGCTCGCTCAGGCCGGGGAGGCCGATGCTCCCCTTGCGCTCGAGCCCGCCGAGGCGCGGGGCGAACTGCGGCGCCTCGTCGACGTCGACGCCGGTCGCATCCAGGCGACCGATTTCGAAGAGCAAGGGTTCTTCCTGATCGAGCGCGCGATTGCCGGTGAAGGTGTCAGGCGTTTCTTCGAAATGAGCAGGGCGGTCGAGCATCAGAGGGACCCTTCGAGCGCGGCGACGAAGGCTGCGCGGTCTTCATGCGTATTGGTTTCGGTGCTGGCGACGAGCAGCAGGTCGTCGAGGCCGGCGTTCGGGAGCAGTCGCGACACAGGCGCGCCCGCAAGCACCCCCTTTGCGACCATTTTTTCAACGAGCGCGGCGGCGTCGCCCTTCACGCGCAGCGTGAATTCGTTGAAGAAGCTCTTGTTCAGAACTTCGACATTTTGAACCTTCTCCAGCATCTCGGCCAGCGCGACGGCGTTGGCATGATTGAGCCTCGCCAGTTGCGTCAGCCCTGCCTCTCCGAGCAGCGAAAGATGAATGGTGAAGGCCAGCGCGCAGAGGCCCGAATTGGTGC
>JAMBEQ010000201.1 GCA_024506175.1 Methylocystis sp. | reverse complement strand
GCCGATATTCATCGGCGTCGTGCGCGACATCACCGAGAGGAAGCGGGCGGATCAGCGCGCGAAGCTGCTCATCGCGGAGGTCAATCACCGGGCCAAGAACATGCTCGCTGTGGTGCAGGCCGTTGCGCGGCAGACAGCGCATAAAGCCGAGCCGCGCTTGTTCGCCAAAGCCTTCGGCGAACGAATTGCGGGCCTCGCCGCAAGCCACGATCTGCTGGTCCGATCGGAGTGGCAAGGAGTGGACATTGGCGATTTGGCGCGTTCGCAACTCGTCCATTTCGCCGATCTTATCGGCAAACGTATTCACCTCGAGGGCCCGAAGGTGCAGATCACGCCGGCAGCGGCCCAAGCGATCGGTATGGCGCTGCATGAGCTCGCGACGAACGCCGCCAAATATGGGGCGCTCTCAAACGCTGAGGGGTCGGTTCACGTCGAGTGGGCAATCGAGTCACACGCAGAGCCGGCACGATTTCGGATGAGCTGGTCGGAAGAAGGCGGGCCTCCGGTCGTCGCTCCCGACCATAGCGGATTCGGTAGGATCGTCATCGTGGATATGATCAAGCATACGCTTGGCGGCGAGGCGTCGCTCTCGTTCCAGAGCACGGGCTTGGTTTGGCGGGTGGAGGCGCCCAGCGACCACGTTTGCATGCGACCTTCCGCCGAGGCGGCCCTTCTTGAAAGCAGGGAGGTTGAATGCGTGTCCTGATCGTCGAGGACGAGTTTATCATCGCCATGGACAACAAGTTCATGCTGGAGGACGCCGGGTGCGAGGTTGGCGGCGTCGCGGCCTCCGTCAAAGAGGCCGAGCAACTCATCGATGCGAATGGCTGGGACGCCGTCCTCCTCGACGCCAACCTCAACGGAGACAGCGCCGAGCCTGTCGCCGCGCGGCTGCGGCAACGTGGCGTTCCATTCCTTGTGCTGTCCGGCTACAGCGCGGACCAGATGAAAGGAGCCCTCTCAAACGCCCCTTTCCTCTCGAAGCCCGCCGAGTCCGAAACTTTGGTATCCGCGGTACGGGCGCTGCATCATTGATCGCCGGCCCGACGGCTCGCGCCAAAGTTGTCAATCCGCCTAGCTTCCTTGCCCCCAACTCTCCGCCAAAGGCAGCGTGAAGGCTGCCGTCGCCCCGCCGGCGGGATTAGCGTCTATCGAGATCTTTCCGTAGTGAGACTCGATAATGGACCGCGCGATCGAGAGTCCGACCCCCATCCCCTTTATCTTTGTCCCGACGAAAGGCTCGAAAAGTTTCGCCTTCATGTCTTCCAAGATCCCAGGGCCGGTGTCTTCTATATCGACTGTTATCTCGTTGCTCCCGGCGAGACGGGTGGATATTCGAATTTCACGCACGCCGCCGCCGCTCACTGCTTCGATAGCGTTCTGAACCAGATTGACCAACGCCTGCTTGATTTGAATCTTATCGACGATGACTCGATCTTCCGGGGCGTCAAGGTCGAGCAGCAACGCCGCGCCAGCCTGCTTGACCTTACCAAGGATAAACTCGGCGACCTCATGGATCAGCTCATGAAGGTGTTCATGGGTCTTGTTGGGCTCGGCGCGATCAGCGAATTCGCGCACGTTTTGAATGATCCTCCCCGCCTGCATGACCTGCTGGCGCGCAAAATCCAAAACCTCTTCGACCTTCGTTGGCCGCTGGGCAGGAGCCATTTTAAGCAACCGCTCCGCCGTCCCAATATAGGCGCCGGTGGCCGCAAGCGGCTGGTTGATCTCGTGGGCAAGCGCAGCGGCCATTTCGCCCATGACTTTGAGGCGATCTTCACGGAGTTGGTCCAGGCGCGTCTCCAGCTTCCGCCTCTCGCTCAAGTCGTGAATAAAGCCTGCGAGAAGGCGTTTGCCAGCCATGGGGACGGCGCCTACCGCCATGTCTATCGGAAAGACGGATCCGTCCTTGCGACGCCCCTCCACCGCCCGACCGATCCCGACGATCTTTGCTTCTCCAGCGCTATCGTAATCGCGGAGAGAGTCATGCTCGCTCTGGTAAGGCTCAGGGATCAGCAATCTAACGTCCTGGCCGATCAACTCGTCCCTCTCGTAGCCGAACAGCCGCCCTACCGCCGGGTTGAGCCACTCGATAATGCCGCTCTCGTCAATCACGACGACCCCATCGACGGCCCCCATGACAGCCGCCTCCAACTCGGCAATATGTCGCTGCGTTTCGTCTTCGGTTTTCTTGCGGTCGGTGATGTCGATGATGGTCGCCAAGACGAGAAGGCCCGCACGCGCTTGGATTGGCGTGAGCCCAACCTCGACTGGAAATTCGGAGCCGTCGCGACGAAGTCCCATGAGGTCGCGGCCGGCGCCCATCGGGCGCTTGCTCGGGCTTCTAAGAAAGCCTTTGCGAAAGTCGGCGTGTCGCTTCCTGAGATGGGCTGGGACAAGAACGTCTATCGATTGCCCGAGCAGCTCGCCGTGCCGGTAGCCGAACATCCGCTCTGTTTCAGTGTTGTTGAACTGGATCACGCCATCGCCGCCGACCATAACCATGGCGACGGGTGAGGATTCGACAATGGTGAAGTAGCGAAGCGAGGCCGGGCGCGCGTGAGCCATCAAGGATGCTCCCTCTAAGAGAGTCGCATGTAGGGCCCACCTTCTCTTAAGCGAGGATCGCTTGCACGCGGGCGAAAAAGCCGCCTCTATGCCGCTCGCTTTACCAGCGCCGCGCCATCACCGGTTGACCATACGCGCCCATACCCACGTCAACGACGACGAAGGCTCGAAGGCGGGCGGGCGCAACAAGATCCATCCCTTGAAGTAGAAGGGACGCCTCTTTTTCACCTCGTCCCATTCTTCCCTTGTGATGAGGATTTGCTGCGCGAAGATGTGCCCGTTCGCCATGTGCAGGCTCCCAAGCTGCGGTCGATTGCTCGGACGCGGAAGGCTGTAATTAGGCTGGCCACGCGCCTTGGCAAACCCGCGCCTGCCCGGCTGGTGGACGGCGACGCCGCCGTTACTCTTTTTTCTCTGCCTCCCTTGTCGCTACCTCCCTCAAACCCTGTGCGATCATGACGCCGAACGCCTCATGTTCCTCGTCGGTCAGATCGTCCAACCTCTTGCCGAGGGACTTCGCAAATTGTTCTTCAAGCTCAGCGATGGAGGGCATGCCGTCTCCCTGGTTTGCATTTCTTTTCCTGAGCACTGGTTGAGGGGGAAAGGCAAGCGAAATCATTAAGCTAGGCGGTTAGCTACGGCTCCCTCCTGCCCGGCTTTGGGGGAAGCGCGACTCGGCATATGCCCCGCAGCAGCGTCCGCGTCCGTATGAAAAAACCGCCCGCCTTCCCACATTATCTGCATGAAAGCATCTAGGGGCGAACGACATGACCAAAAAGGAGTCTGGGTTTCTTGGCGAGGGGCGGAAAGGCGGGGCCAGCGGCTTGCGGGCGCCCAAGCATCCGCCGCTCCCCAAATCGAAGAAAGAGCGACCGGCAAGCAAGGGGCGCGTCCATAAGGGTAGGACGAGGGACTGAAGGAAAGAAGGCCCCCTGATGGCTGAAGGCGCCTTGGCGGCGCTCCCTCGCCCGCCTCGGCGAGACGCCAGCAACCATCGGCGAGCTTGAAAAACCGAATGCCGGCCGAGGCCAAGTTCAGGCATCGCAACTAAAATGTGCAGTAAAATGACGGAGGAAAGGCGCCTGTTTGATGATGCGATAAGGCTTGATCGAATCCCTCTGTTGTCGAAGCAGATCCAATACTTCTATGACATAGTCGAAATGGCTTTGCGTGTACACGCGGCGCGGGAAGGAGAGCCGCACCAACTCATGAGGCGCCGCTATCTCTCCGCGATCGCCGGCCGCGGGCTTTCCGAACATCACGCTGCCAAGCTCGACCGCACGGATCCCGCCTTCCAGATAGAGCGCATTAACGAGGCCAATCCCGGGATAATCGCAGGGCGCCAAATGCGGGCAGAACGCCGCGGCGTCAATGAATATGGCGTGACCGCCAGGCGGGCGAACGACTGGGATGTCGCGAGAGACGAGCCTTGCCGCCATATACTCGACAGTGGCGTGACGGTAACGCTGGTATTCGTAATCCAAAGCTTCCATTAGCCCGACGGCGATCGCCTCCAAATCGCGCCCGGCGAGTCCACCGTAGGTGGGGAATCCTTCCGTCAGGATCAGCAGGTTACGAAAGTCCTCGGCCCAATTATCATCGTTGCAAGCGAAAAAGCCGCCGATATTGGCCATGCCGTCTTTCTTGGCGCTCATAGTGGCCCCATCGGCCAGCGAAAACATCTCCTGCGCAATCTCTAGCAGGCTTCGATCCGCAAACCCCTTTTCATCCTCCCTGACGAAATACGCGTTCTCGGCAAAACGACATGCGTCGATAATCAGAGGAATCCGGTGCTTGCGGAGGAGCTCCTTAGCGCTTTCGATGTTTTTCATCGACACCGGTTGCCCCCCGCCGGCGTTGTTGGTCACAGTGATCATGCAGAACGGAATGTTCTCCTCGCCCTCTGCCTCGATCAACTGTTCAAGCCTGGCAAGATCGATGTTTCCCTTGAACTGCTTTTCGGAATAGAGATCTAGACCTTCCGGCGTTAGCAGATCCACCGCCCTTGCGCCGACATACTCTATATTGGCGCGCGTCGTATCGAAGTGGCTGTTGTTTGGAACGACATTGCCGGCCTTGAGGCGCGTAGCCGCCAAGATGCGCTCCGCCGCTCTCCCCTGATGGGTCGGAAAAATATGCTTGAACCCCGTGATCTCTCGCACGGTTTTCTCAAAATGGCGCCATGAAGGGCTGCCCGCATAGCTTTCGTCGCCGAGCATAAGCGCGGCCCACTGTCGATCGGACATGGCGCCCGTGCCGCTGTCGGTCAGAAGGTCGATGGTGACTTGCTCGGCGTCTAGGAGAAAAACATTGTCGTGCGCCGAAGTGAGCGCGGCTTCGCGTTCGCGGCGCGTCGTAATCGGCAATGGCTCAGTCATCTTGATCCGGAACGGCTCGATGATCGTACGCATGCGACGGCTCCCAAGAAACATTTCAAAAATAGGGCCGGCCCTTTCCGCTTCGAGTGGCGCTGGTAAAGCTGCGTCGGGAGTTCACAAGGCGATCAGCGCGATCGGGGTCAGGCGGCGCGACCGAAATCGCGGCGAGGAGGCGTCGCCGGTGTCGGCGTTCGATCCCATCAATGCGGTCCCTAACCGCGAATGGTGCGCATCAGATTAGGTTGCGCTCAACGTGAACGCGCCGCCCCTCCGCGTCTTTGCTGCTTGCGATCGGCGAGCGGCCTGTCTGAACCGCCTTCGTCGCCATCGGCCAAACAGGCGCCTCGGAACCACCCACGTTAAGGTTCGGGCACCTAAGCCGGCCCCGCCCCAGCGTGTTGCGTGCGCGACTGGATTGGCGCGCTCAAAGCATTCGATCGAGTTGCGCGCCCCTCAAACTTCCAAGACAATCTTGCCGCGCACGTGGCCGCCTTGGCTCATTCGATGGGCTTCCGCCGCGTGGTCGAGGGGAAGCTTGACGCTCACCATCGGCTTCAGCTTTCCCTCGTCAGCCAGACGGCCGAGATACGCGAGGTCCTCGCCATTCGGCCTTACCATGAGCATCCTCGCCTGCTTGGCGGGGCCAAAGATCTTAGAAATTCGTTGGAGTGGGGCCCAAAGGAAAATGTCAGGGCTCGGAAGGGTCGTGACATAGGCGGCGCCCGGAGCGAGGATGTTGCGGCAGGCGGAAAACGAACTTTTGCCGACGGCGTCAAAAACCACGTCGTAAGTTTCTGCGCCCAAAGTAAAGTCCCGCTGGGTGTAATCGATGACCCCGTCGGCCCCGAGGGAGCGGACGAACTCGACGTTCGAGGCCCCGCAGGTGGCGGTCGTCGACGCGCCGAGCGCCTTGGCGATCTGGATGGCGAAGTGGCCGACGCCGCCGGCCCCGCCATGGATGAGCACTTTGGCGCCGCGAGAGACGCGACCGATGTCGCGCAGAGCCTGCAAGGCCGCGCATCCCGCGACAGGCAGCGAAGCCGCTTCGGCGTAGTCCAGCGAGGCGGGCTTACTGGCGGCGGCTGCTTGGTTGACGGCGACAAGCTCGGCGTAGCCCCCGCCGCGCCGCGGGTCGCTGTAGGCGACCACCGGATCGCCCGCCTTGAACTTCTTGGCGCGGGCGCCCGTCGCTACGACGTCGCCGTAATGTCCGACCCCAGCACATAGGGGAAGCGCAAGCGGATTAAGAGCCGCAACTGGCCTTGGCTGATCTTCCAATCCAAGGGGTTCACGCTGGCCGCGCGCACGCGCACGAGGATCTCCTCGTCGCCCGGCTGCGGGTCAGGCAAGTCCCTCAGCTTCAAATCGGCGGCTTCGCCATAGTCGTCAATGGCGATCGCTTTCATGGTTCGAGCCCCTAGCGTCCACCCAAATAACGTTCGCAGATCAAAGGCGGCGCGCCTCGGTTTCGACCAGCATCTGTTTCAGCCACTGCATATAGGGAGTGCCGCCCGTTCCGCGGGGATCATCCGTCCAGCGATTAATGTATTCCTCCGCCCAGCCGTAATGGACCCGGCGAAAAGCCGCCATCGCTTCCAGGATCGCGTTGAAGGGCTCCTTGCGAGCGAGGCGACTGATATCGGGCATGGCCGCGACCTCCTCGATCAGGGCGCGATGCTCGGCCGGCATATAGTTGCGCATATCATCGAGGTGATCCATTAGAACGCTGCGCTGGTGGGGAATCTTCATGAAGGCGATCAGCGTCGGCATGACGCTGCTTTGCGCGCCCGTCTCGCCGCGAAACAGCATGGGCGCGCGGTCGACGCCTTCGTAGGTCACGCTTTCGAAGAAGCGGATGTAGGGCCGGAACGTCTTGTAGTACAGACTGGCATCCATGTGCTCTGGAATGCGTTTGAGCACATCGACCTGCCGTCGCACTGCGCTTTCGATGCGCCACAATTCGCCGCCGAGATCCGAGTTTTCGTCGTCCATCAGTCTGCGTTTGATGGTCGCGATCGCTGAAAGAATATCCGCCGCAATCGCCTCGATTTCCACATGCACAAGGATGAACCAGTGCTCGTCGTACATGTGGACGAAGTTCTGGATCGTGTCGATGTTGCCGAGCGCAATCGCGCCATCCTTGCGGAAGCGCTTCCAGTTATACAGCGCATAGCCATCATAGCTTAAGATCGGCGGCTGCCCGAGCCGTCTTGCCGCGTCAACGAGAGGTTCGGCGAGGTTGCGGGGAAGAGTCGTAGCCGGCGCCTCGCCGACCTGGTTGACGTAGGCGGACGCAAGAAAGCCGACCCGCACGTAATAGAGTCGGAGCTGCGGCAGCGTCTCCGCGGAAACCGGGCCTTCCCATTTGGGAACGCGCAAGTCGCGCGCATAGGCCCGAAAGCCTTTGTCATAAAGCAGGCTGGGCAAATCACGCCCGATTTCGTCGAGCGCGGCGTAAGGGGAGTCTGAAGGAAACGCCGTAAGGGGATCGGCTTCCGGAAGGAAGCCCCGCTGGGCATACGTCGGTTTGAGCAGTTCGTTGTCTGGGGGCATAACGGCCTTCATCTGCTCAGTCCGCTTTTTTAGAGATCTCGACGAGGGCGATCGTGTCGACCCCGCTGCATGCGAGGGCGAGGTTCCCGCCGGGCGCTGGCGCCATATTGCGGACCACGCCGCCGCCCGAGGGGATCGGCCACCGCTCAAACCTCTCGCCCTTGGGATCGAAGCGCACCAGCATGTTAGGCGAAGCCGCCGACTCGACGTACCAGACGACGTCGTCGACCACGGCGATGGCATAGGGGCCGGAGTCCGGCCCGCCTGGCGACGGCCATTCCGTGACTTTGCCGTTCTTGGGATCCAGACGGCCGAGGTAGCCTCTGGCGTAGTCGGTGTACCAAATCGCATCGTCGCTCGTGGCCGCGATCCGCCGGGGCCTTGCGTCGGGATTCGGCAAGGTGAACTCCTCGATCTTCATTGTCGAAGGTTCAACGCGCGCGATCTTATTCGCGCCGAATTCGGCTAAGAACGGAACGCCTCTGGAATTCACCAGCAAGCCATAGGGGAGCGCGTGCGGGGTCGGCGAGGAGACGAGCTTGATCTCACCCGTCGTCGGGTCGAGGCGACCGAGCATGTTCCCGCCGATAACGGTGAACCACAGGACGCCGTTCTGGTCGAAAGCGGGGGTGTGGGGATCACGGGCCGCCGGGTCGGGCAACTTAAACTCGCGGACGTCGCCGGTCCTAGGGTCGAGCTCGCCGATGTAGCCCTTGAAGCTTGCTGTGAACCAAATCGCGCCATTCGCGTCGGCGACGAGCCCATGCGGCCCGGAGTCAGGGGTCTTCAAACGATACTCTCGGAATTGCCCTGTCTTTGGGTCGACCCGCCCAAGAAGATTGGCCATTTGACCCGTGTACCAGATCGCTCCGTCACTCGTGACAAACGGGTCGTGCGGGTGCGACCGCGGCGTAGGCGTTGGCCATTCCTTGAAATTGATGCGAACATTGTCGCCAGCCACGCGAAGGAATTCGGGTCGCGGCACGCTCCAAACATCAAGCGGCGCGTTGGCGGCTAAAGGGGCCAAGAAGGCGCTTGTGGCGACGACCAAGCTTGGGAGTGAGGGCATCGGCGCGTCCGGAGCGATTGCCTTGCCCAATTAGCGCTCGCGCGGGCTCCATCAATTTGGGCACGGTGGCGCATGTTGCGAAACCCCTTGGTCGATTGAGCGTTACGACTACCTCTACCTCCAGGAGGTGCTCATGAAACGCGAAATAGCGGTTATCATCACCGGCGTCGCCATGGCGTTTGGCTCGATGGCGCTGGCGCAGGTGGCGGGCGCTCACCGGGTGATCTTGCCGCAGGAAATCAAATGGGGGCCGGCTCCCGCATCGCTCCCGGCCGGCGCTGAGGCGGCGGTTCTATATGGCGACCCTTCAAAAGAAGGCATGTTCGCCCTTCGGGTTAGAATTCCGAAAAACTACCTGGTCCCTCCGCATACCCATCCCCAGGCTGAAGTCGTGACGGTCCTCAATGGCGAAATTCGCTTAGGGATGGGCTCTAAGGCAGACCGAGCCGCCGCTGCGCCCGTTGGCGTTGGTGGATTTGTGTCGATGCCGCCGAAGGTCGCGCATTACGTGTTCGCTGATCAAGAGGCGATCATCCAGATCAATGCGCTCGGCCCTTGGGGCATCGACTACGTCGACCCGAAGGACGATCCTCGCCTCAACATAGCGCCCGCGGAGCATGGGGCCGCGCAGCGGTAGGTTGGCGCGGGCTACGGCGCGGCTGACGCCGGGCGACCGCGCTCGTCAGCCAGATAGGCGTAAAATCGCCCTCCCCTGGCAAGGGTCCTGTTCGGCGTTGTGTCTAAACGGCCCTTGCCGCCAGGACGCTCGTCAGGGTCGGCAGCGCATTGTTCAAGAGCTTGAAGCCGCCAAACCCAGCCTGGCGCAAGAGCGCCTCGATCTCCTCGACCCGACGGGGTTCGCCGCGCCCCATGGCGAGCGTGTAAAAGCCATAGTAGGCGTCGAGCGGCTCGGCGCCCTTCACGCCGGACATCGCCTCGATGATGAGAAGCGTTGCGCCCGGCTCGACGGCGCGGCGTATGTTGCGGAAGAGCCTGAGCGCGCGTTCGTCGTCCTGGTCGTGGACGATGCGGATGAGGGTGACGAGGTCGGCGCCTTTCGGCAGTTCGTCGCGGAGGAAATCGCCGCCACGGATTTGCGCGCGCGGCGTCAACCCGGCGGCTTCCAGCCGCGTGCGCGCGCGGTCGGCGACGGCGGGGAGATCGACGAGCGTCAGCTGCAAATCCGGCGCGCGGGCGGCGGCGGCGGCCAGAAACACGCCTTCGCCACCGCCGACGTCCATCAGCCGCTTGTGCCGGGTGACGTCGTAGGCGTTGAGCGCCTCCTCCGCCACCATCGGCTGCGAGGCGGCCATCAGCGCGCTATAGGGCGCGACGTCTTCCGGCCCGAGCGCCTTGGGCTGGTCGAGATCGGAGTAAGGCCAATAGCCCGCGATCGCCGCGCGTTTGTCGCCGCGCAGAAGCGCCACCGGATCGGCGAGATCGGCGTATAGCAGCGGCTGGTGCTCGACGAGGGCGAGCGCGGACCGATTGCCAAGGAAAGCCGCCCCGAGCTGGCCGAGCCCGTATCGCCCGCCGCTGCGCCTCTCGGCGAGATCGAGCGAGGCGGCGGCGTCGAGAAGCCGCCGCGTCGCGTCTTCCGAGAGCGCAAGGCGCGCCGCCAGAGCGGGAACGCTCGACGGCCCGCCCGCAAGCGCCTCGAAGAGCTTCAGCCGCGTGCAGGCGAACAGCGCCTGCGAATAGACAAAGCCGGCCGTAAGATGGAGCGCAGCCCTCGCGCGTCGCCGTGCGATCGGCCTGGTGAAGGGATTGGCGAGCGCCCAGCGCTGAAACTTGGGATCTGAGATCAGCCGGTCGCGGACCCGGCGCAGACGATCAACCCAATTCTCGACCAACCCCCGCATAAGGCCCCCGCTTTTCGGACAGGATCCGATAGCACGATCGCAAACTCGGGCGAAGAGACGTCGGCCGTTGCGGGCGGGCTCGGCTTCCTGTAAAAGAGGCTCAGCGTCGACTCGCTACAAGCGCCCGTAGCTCAGCTGGATAGAGTGCTGCCCTCCGAAGGCAGAGGTCGCACGTTCGAATCGTGCCGGGCGCGCCAAAAAAACCGGCCGTCTTATGATCAGGGTCTGAGATCTTATTCCGCTCTAAACCCAAGGGACGGCGATTAAAGTTGTGAATTCAAAACGCCGCGCTTCCGGCGCCCTCGACTACACGATTGCCATCCTTGCCGTATCGGGAGCGCTCCTCTTGCACTTCGCGCTGGCCGACTTCCTCCACCCCCTACCTTTTTCTACCTTCTATCTTGCAGTGCTTCTCGTGGCGGCCGTCGCCCGCCCGGGAGCCGTCCTGTTAGCCACCGGCCTATCGATCGCGGCGGCCCTTTACTTTTTTATGGATTCGTCCGGCTCCTTCGTTCTCCCCGATCGGGGCGAACAAGCGCGCCTCGCTGCTTTCATTGCCTTTGCTGTTGGCTCGGCGGCATTGTCCGAGGTTGTTCGCCGCGCGCGTCAGAGGGAGCTTGACGCACATGGGCAGCTCACTCAGACGCTCGCCCAGCAGGCCGGCAATGAATTCATCCGCGCCACGCTTGATGCTCTGCCTCATGAGATCGCGGTGATCGACCGGGCTGGCGTGATCCTGGCAGTCAATGAACGCTGGATTCGCTTTGCCAAGGCAAACTGCGCCGGCGCCGATTTTGCCTCTGTAGGCTCGAATTATCTCGAATCCATTCGAGCTGCGATGGCCGCTGGAGACGCCTCTGCGCGCCAGGCTCTCGACGGGCTTGTATCGGTGCTGGGAGGCGAGCGCGCCGAGTTTACAATGGAATACCCTTGCAAGACCGAGGAAGGGGAGCTTTGGTTCTTAATGCACGCCACTCGCCCGGCCTGCGAGCAAGCTGGGGCAGTCATCAGCCACACGGAGATTACGGAACGAAAACGCGCCGAGGTGGAACTGCGCGAAAGCGAAGAGCGGGAGAGGCGCCGCGCCCAGGAGCTTCAGGCTCTGCTGGACTTGGCGCCGATCGGCGTCTCGATCGCTTTGGACGCAGAGGGCCGGGAGATAAGAGGAAACAGAGCCAGCGAGGCGTTATATGGGCTTCCGCCAGGCGCTCAGCTGTCGATGGCGGCTTCGGACCGGCCGCCCATCGCAATATTCAAGGACGGTAGAGAACTCGCCCTAGAAGAACTGCCTATGCAACGGGCGAGCCGAGGAGAAACCGTCGACGACCAGATCATCGAAGTAAGAAGCCCGGACCGGACACTGACGGTTCTCGCAAAGGCGACGCCACTCTATGACGATGCGCGGCGTCCACGCGGCGCAGTCGGCGCGTTTCTCGATATCACCGCGTTGAAGCAGGCGGAGGACGCTCTTCTAGACGCCCACCGCCGCAAAGACGAGTTTTTGGCCATCCTGGCGCACGAATTGCGGAACCCGCTCGCGCCGATCCGAAACGCGATCTACGTTCTTTTGAAGACGGCGACAGACGACCGAGCACAGGGGCTGTTGAACATGATGCAGCGCCAGGTCGATCACTTGGTGCGTCTCGTTGATGATTTAACAGAGATTTCCCGCATCACTCGCGGGGTTATTCAGCTTGAAAGAGTTCCCCTGAACCTCACCGAGGTGGTGTGTCAGGCAGTGGAGATGTGCCGCCCCTTCATCGAACGCCGCAAACATAACCTCGTCGTCGATCTCCCTCCTTCACCGGCAATCGTCGAAGGTGACGCAGTCCGACTGACGCAAGTCATTACTAATCTGCTTGGAAATGCGGCCAAGTTTACCCCCGAACGCGGCCATATCAGCATTGGTGTCGCCTTGGAAGGCGAACAAGCGATCGTCCGCGTGCAAGATGACGGCGTCGGAATCGACCCAGAGTTCTTGCCGCGGCTATTTGAACTCTTCGCCCAGACTCCCAACAGCAAAAAGCAAGGCGGCCTAGGGATCGGATTATCGTTGGCGCGGGAAATCATGGAGCTCCACGATGGCCGTATCGAAGCCGCTAGTGAGGGTCCCGGGAAAGGGAGCGTTTTTACTGTCAGCCTGCCGATTTGCGAGCCCGGCGGCGCCTCTACTCATCAGGATCATGAAAGCGCCTTCGACTCCGGTTTGGTGCGCGTGCTCGTGGTTGACGATAACCACGATGCCGCGGACAGTCTTGTCTTGTTGTTGGACACATTAGGCGTCGCAGCCCGAGCCGTCTACGACGGGCAATCCGCCATTGCCGCGGTCAGCGATTTCCGCCCCCAGCTCGCGCTCATGGATCTTGGCATGCCGGTCATGGACGGGTTCGAGACCGCGCGTCGAATCCGCCGCCAACCGGGCGGGGAAAATATTGCACTGGTTGCGCTAACCGGATGGGGCCAGGAAAAACACCGTCTACTGGCGGACGACGCGGGTTATGACCAGCATCTAGTGAAGCCGGTTTCGGTCAGCGATCTGCAAGAGCTGTTCGCTCGCCTATCGCTGAAGCAGCTCACGGCTCAGTCGTAACAGATAATCTCCCGCTCGCCCGCAAATACCTCGGCCATGCGTGCGGCTGCGCCCATCTTGCGGCGGGTGAGAAAGCGCGGGCGGCGGCGTCGGACGTTCGAGGCGCCACGGCGAGGAAGCCCCGCCGACGGAGCGTGAGCCGCATCTACCGTGACAAGCTCGCCGTCCTTCGCTGCGAGGCGAGGCAGGCCGAGCCAGCTCGCCCAATATTTCCAGTCCACGGCGGCGTCGCCGCTATCCTGCGTCTCTACGAGAAGCACATCGAGATCGCGGTCGCGATGGACGAGCGAGAGGCGGTAACTGGGCGCGCCGTCCTGGCCCTGGGCTACATCCATTGCGACGCCATTATAAGCGGGAGCCGGGATGGCTATCATCATATCGACGCCGTTGAAGCGCCGCGAAATGAAGATCTCTCGACGGGTCACGCGCACACGCCGCACGCCGCCATCCGCCCTCCAGTCGCGTTGCACGAGACAAGCTTCCTCGATCCTGCGTGCAGCGCTCCAGGCTTCCAACATCGCCTAACTCCTTCGGGCTCGTCTTCTTTTGTCCCGACGATCCTGCCGGACGAGCCCCGGCGAAGTTGCTAAAAACCCTGGTGAATGCCCCGTAAACCATTGCTTTTCATGCGATATCGTGCTTCCACGGTAAACACCGAGAAACGGAATTGATCAAATTGTCGACAAATCGCATTTGCGAATGTCTTGCGGGCAAGCCGCGCCTCCCCTACTGCTTTTCGGAATGTCCTTCGCCGAATCCGACCGTCCCGCCCTCCTTTCGCGCCTTGAGGCGATCACGCGCGAGGCCGGCGACATCGCCATGGCCTATTTCCGGCGGGGCGCGCGCACGGCGGCGGCTATCACATACAAAGGCGGCGGCTCTCCGGTGACCGAAGCTGATTTCGCGGTCGACCGGTTCCTCTTCGAGGAGATGCGCCGCCTGGCGCCGCAAGCCGGCTGGCTGTCGGAGGAAACCGCCGACACCGACGCGCGCCTCTCACGCGACGTCATCTTCGTCGTCGACCCGATCGACGGCACGCAGGCTTTCACCAGGGGCGACGAGCGCTGGGCGGTCTCGATCGCTCTCATCGAGCGCGGGCGCCCGACCTTGGGCGTCGTTCACGCGCCTGCGCGCGGGGAAACTTTCACCGCCGCTCGCGGCCTCGGGGCCTTTCTCAACGGCGAGCATCTGGCGCCGCTGCGTCGCACAAGCCTCACGGGCGCCATGATCATCGCTCCCCGCCCGCTGCACGCGCGCATAGCGGCTCTGCCGCAGAATATTGTGGTCGCTCCGCGCACGCCGTCTCTGGCGTTGCGCCTGGTTGATATCGCCGCCGGGCGTCACGATCTCGTCATCTCCTCGCCCAATGCGCGGGATTGGGATATTGCCGCGGCCGACGTCATTCTGGAGGAGGCCGGCGTCGCGTTGGAGGAGGTCGAAGGCGGCGAGATCACTTACAATCGCAGCTCCTCGAAGCGCGGCATGCTGGTCGCCGCGCCCAAGCCCCTTATCGAGGAAACCCGCACAATAGCCCTTGAGGTTTCGAAAGGAATAGACTGGTCATGACAAATCAGGCGGCCCCTCCAAAGAAGGAAAACCTGCATCTCGTTTTCGGCGGCGAGCTCGAGGCGCTCGACGGGGTTTCTTTCCGCGATCCATCGAAGCTCGACATCGTCGGGATCTATCCTGACAACGCCAGCGCGGTCGCCGCCTGGAAAGCGAAGGCGCAGTCGACGGTCGACAACGCCCACATGCGGTATTTCGTGGTCAATCTCAACAAGCTGCTGGAATCCGACCGCGAGAGGCCGTAAGCAAGCTTGGCGCTTTCTAAAATCTGCCGGTTTTTGAGAGAATAACCCCGATGGGCGCAGCCATAGGCGGCGCCTGCGCCAAGGTCGTCCGCGCCACACGGGAAACATGCCGCTCCTGAAGCTCTACCGACTGGCGACCATCGCTTTGACGCCCTTGGCCGGCGCCACGCTCGAGTGGCGGGCTTCGCAGGGGAAGGAAGATCCAGCGCGACTCGACGAGCGTCTGGGCGTCCCCTCCCGTGAGCGGCCCGAGGGGCGGCTCGTCTGGATGCATGGCGCGAGCCTGGGCGAAACGGTCTCTTTGTTGCCGCTCGTCGAACGCTTCATCCAGCGCGGCTCCGAGGTGCTGGTGACGAGCGGCACAGTCTCCTCCGCCCGCATCCTCACGCAGCGGCTGCCGGCCGGCGCCTTCCACCAGTATTCGCCGCTCGACGCGCCCAGGTTCGTCGATCGGTTTCTGGATTACTGGCGACCCGACATCGCCATCTTCGCCGAATCCGAGCTGTGGCCGAATATGGTCGCCTCGGTGCGCGCCCGCGGGGTCGCTTTGGTGCTCGCCAACGCGCGTATCTCGCGAAAATCGGCCGAGCGCTGGAGCAGCTTCCCGAGCGTGGCGCGCGGCGTATTCGGCGGCATCGACCTCTGTCTCGCGCAGGATTCCGAAAACGCCGCTCGCTTCCTGGCGCTTGGCGCGCCCTGCGTGCGCATCGGCGGCAATCTGAAATTCGACGTGCCGCCGCCCCCCGTCGACGCCGCGCGGCTCGCGGAATTCAACGGCGCCGTGGGCCCGCGCCCGGTATGGGCCGCGGTATCGACGCATGAAGGCGAGGAGGAAATGGTTCTCGCCGCCCATGGGACGATCGCCGAACATATCCCCGATCTCTTGACCGTCATCGTACCGCGGCATCGCGAAAGGGGCGAGCAGGTTGCGCAGCTCGCGCAGGCGCGAGGGTTTTCGGTCGCTTTGCGCACGCGTGACGGCGAGCCGCGGCGCGAGACGCAAATCTATGTCGCCGACACCGTCGGCGAGCTCGGCCTTTTCTTCCGCAGCGTCAGCGTCGTTTTCATGGGGAAATCTCTCGTCCTTGGCGGCGGTCAAAACCCGATCGAGCCGGCGAAGCTCGGTTGCGCGGTGCTCTTTGGACCACATATCGACAACTTCAACGAGGTCTATGGCGAGCTTGCCGCGGCCAAGGCGGCCGCGCGCGTCACCGACGTCGCTTCGCTCGCCCGCGCGGCGCAATATCTTCTCTCCGAGCCCTCCCGCATGCGCCGAATGGGCCGCGCCGGCGCGGAGGTCATTGGAAGGCTGGGCGGAGCCTCGCGCGGCATCATGACCGCGATCGAGCCCTTCCTGGCGCAAATCGTCGCCGCGGAGCGCTAAGCAGGAGTTCGGAAAAGTGGAAACCGGTTTTCCGATAAAAATACTGCGAGAACAAAAGATGCTAGGCAGACTTGCGTTGGCGCGCCAACGCAAGTCTGGCTAGGAACTCATGCGCGCGCCTGAGTTCTGGCGCGCAGACGGAGCGGTCTCCCGCGTCCTTTCCCCTTTAGGACGCCTCTATGGCGCGATCGCGAGGCGCAGGCTCCGGCGCGACGCCCCCCGCGCTGCGCTCCCCACGATCGTCGTCGGCGGCCTGACGTCGGGCGGGGATGGCAAGACCCCGCTCGTCATCACGCTGGCGAGCTTGCTCGCCGAACGCGGGGAGCGCCCCGCTCTGCTCACGCGGGGTTACGGAAGATCCAGCCGGCGGTCGGCGCCTTTCCTGGTTTCACCGAAGGATAATGCGACGACGGCCGGCGACGAGGCGCTGCTTCTCTCACGCCGTGCGCTCACCATCGTGGGCGCTGACCGTTGGGCAAGCGCGAAGATGGCGCGGGAGCTGGGCGCTACCGTTGTGATTCTCGACGACGGCTTCCACAGCCGCCAGCTTGCCGCCGATATTTCGCTGCTCGTCGTCGACTCGGATTATGGCGCAGGCAATGGTCGCTGCCTGCCGGCTGGCCCGCTTCGCGCGCCTTTGCGCGCGCAACTGGAAGCCGCAGACGTAGCGCTCGTCATCGGCGACGGTCCTGCAAGGCGGCAATTCGAGGCTCAATGCACAAAGCCGGTTTTTCGCGCGCGGATGACGAGCGGGAAGACGCTGGCTGGCGCGCGCGTCATCGGCTTCGCCGGGATCGGACGGCCGGAGAAATTCTTTCGCACCCTGGCCCAGACAGGCGCGGAGATCGTCGCAACCCGAGCCTTTCCGGACCACCATCGCTTCAGCGCACGGGAGATAGCCCGGCTCGCCGCGCTTTCCCGGCGATACGACGCGGAACTAGTAACGACGGAGAAGGACGCGGTGCGGCTCCCGCCCGGAGTCGACTGCGATACATTGGCGATCGATCTCGTGTTTGGCGAGCCCGGCGGCTTCGTGGAGAAGCTGCTCGCCGCCGTGGAGTGCGCGCGGCTCAGTCGGGCTTCTTGACGCCGAGCTTCATCAGCTTCGCGTGCGGGCCGGCGTATGGCTCCTGCAGGTCGACGTTCCAATAGCGCAAATCCTCGAGCGGGATCGGCTCGCCTGTCACGGCGCAGCGCACATAAGCGCCCGGCCTTCGGATCCGATATTCGCCGTCGAGATACTCGATCTCGGCTTCGCCGGCCGGCGTTGGCGTGCGTTCGTAGCGGTTCATTCGAAATCTTCTGTTGAAGCGCCGCATGAGCGGCTGTCCTGTCAGTCGCCGGATCGACGAGATGATCGACCTCATAGGCGATGCGCCTCCGACTGGCTTGTTTGGCGAAGATATTACAACCGCGCTGGCGCCAAGGGAAGCGCGAAGGGGTATAACGATCTGGCGCCGTTAGCCCCAATTGCCTTCCCTTACGTTATGGGGAGGAATGGGCTCGCGTCCATAGCGTCTGGCCTCGCCTCCGCCGCCATGGCCAGCGCGTGAGCGCCTGCTATATGATTCGCCCATGGCTGAAACCTTTCGAACCCAGCGCCAATGCTGCATCGTTGGCGGCGGCCCCGCCGGCCTTATGGCCGGCTTTCTTTTGGCCCGCGCCGGCGTGAGCGTCACCGTGCTTGAGAAGCACGCGGACTTCCTGCGCGACTTCCGCGGCGACACGATTCACCCCTCGACCCTCCAAATCATGCGGGAGCTTGGGCTTCTAGGCGAGTTCCTGCATCTGCCGCACCAGAAGGTCTATGAACTCTCGGCCTGGATCGGCGAGCGCAGCTACAAGCTCGCCGATTTCTCCGGCCTGCCGGAGCCCTGCAATTTCATCGCCTCCATGCCCCAGTGGACCTTCCTCGATTTCATCTCCGACCATGCAAAGGCGCTCCCGAACTTCCGTTTGATGATGCGAACGGAGGGACAGGATTTGCTTCGGGAGAACGGACGCATCGTCGGCGTGTCAGCCGCCGGCCCCGAAGGACCGATCGAGATTCGCGCGGACCTCGTGGTCGCCGCGGACGGTCGAGGTTCGCGTCTGCGCGCTGCGGCGGCTCTTCCTCTGGAAGACTACGGCGCGCCGATGGACGTCCTCTGGTTCAAGCTGCCGCGAGAGCCCTCGGATCCCGCCGAAAGCTTTGGCCGCATCACGCGGGGCAGCATGATCGTCATGATCGACCGCGGCGACTATTGGCAATGTGGCGGGGTCATTCCCAAAGGCGGCGCAGACGCCCTCCGCGCCAAGGGGATAGAAGCTTTTCGCGATTCGGTGGCGCGCGCCATTCCGTTTCTCGAAAACCGTGTCGGCGCGCTCGACAATTGGGACGCAGTGAAGCTCCTTACCGTGCAGGTCAATCGGTTGACCTCCTGGAGCCAGTCCGGATTACTCTGCATCGGCGACGCCGCCCATGCGATGTCGCCGGTCGGCGGCGTTGGCGTCAATCTTGCCGTGCAGGACGCGGTGGCGACTGCAAATCTCCTTGGCGAGAAGCTCCGCGAGGGAAGGCTCGCCGACAGCGATCTCGTGGCCGTGCAGCGACGCCGTGAGTTTCCGGCAAAGCTCACCCAGCGCATACAACTCGCCGTTCAGCAACGCATTGTCCGCCGCGCGCTCGACGACGAAAAGCCGTTCGAGCCGCCACTCGTCTTGCGGCTGCTCGACGCCGTCCCGGCTCTGAGGCAATTGCCCGCGCGCATGATCGGACTCGGCGTACGGCCGGAGCATGTCGCGCCGATCGCCTTGGCGGCCGCCAGCAGGGCAAGCGGCTGAACGCCGGGCGTGAGCCAATCCCTCCCCGTTACGGGGAGGGTGGCCTGGCGCAAGCGGGGTCGGGTGGGGTCGACCCTACCACAGTTGGCGCGGCTGGAACCCCACCCGGCGGCCTTTGGCCGCCGACCTCCCCGTAAAGGGGAGGTATTTCGGGCTAACGACCCCAGATTGTTATTCACCCGATTGTGGCTGCAGCCCTCATTCGGTCTTCCTGACGAAGGCGCCGAAAGCTCTCGGTCCGTCCCCGGTCTCGGCCTTGCCCTAGATCTTCAGGGTTTTGGCGTCGATCGCCCAAAGTTCGTTCGAGAACCAGTTGGCGACGTAGACTTGGCTGCCACCGGCCCCGGCGGCAATCCCCTCTGGGTACTCCCCAACTTTCACAACGCCGATGGGCGCGAGCGTCGCTGCATCGAAGACGCTGACGCTATCGGCGTGCTGGTTCGCCACAAAAACCCGTCCGCTCGCCAGCGTCACAGTGTAGGGGCGGCTTTCGGTATTCAGGGTTGCGAGGATCTTGCGGGCGGCGACGTCGATGACGCTGACGTCGTCCGATTCGACATTTGCCGTATAGGCGCGGGCTCCTTCGGCGTCGATCGTCACCCCGAAAGGATGCCGGCCGACCGGCAGCGTTGCAATGCGGGTGAAGCTCGCGGCGTCGATAAACGAGACGCCGTTGTCGTCGCGGTCGGCAACGACGATGGTATTGCCGTCGGGCGTCACCGCGACGCCCGAGGCCATTGCGCCGACGCCGACGCTGCGCATCTCCCCCTTCTCCGGGTCGATTTCGACGAGTCGGCGCCCGTAAAGGTCGGCGACATAGACGCGCCCGCCATCCGGAGAGACGGCGACGCCCAGCGGCCCGCCCGCGATCGGGATGCGCCGCTCGACCTTATGCGCCTTTGCGTCGATTACAGTCAGGAACTTGCCCTCAGGGCTCGTCACATAGGCGCGCGCGCCGTCGCGGCTGACAGCGATTCCGGCGGGCTTGCCGCCGATGGGGAGGCGCGCGAGCGGCGTCATCGTTGAGAGGTCGATAACGTCCAGCGAATCCGCGCCCTGCGACGTGACGAGGGCTTCGTCGGCATGGGCGGGCATGGAGACGAGCGCTGCGAGGACGGCGACGAAAACGACAAGTCGGAGGGTACGCCGCCGCTGCCCCCCTCCCTGTCCCTCACCCGCTTCGCGGGAGAGGGGACGCTCACGATCAGCGCAAGAATCTATCTTCGGAAGGCGCGCACAAAATTTGCCGAGGCCCGAAACTGCCCCCTCTCCCGCCAAAGCCCGTTGGAAGACGGGCGTTTTTTTTGACGCCCTATGGCGGGGGAGGGTTGGGGAGGGGGAGCGCAGGGAAATCACCGCCCCTCCACCCGCGCCTTCAGCGCCGCGAGGTTCGCCCGGTGCAGCGCCGTCACGGCGGCGAGCGCGGTGTCGTCGTCGAGGCCCGGCGGCGGATCGTTGAAGGGGTGGCCGCGATAGAAGCGGCCTTTCCATTCGGCGAGGGTCTTGCCCTCGCCCGCCGGCTTCACGGTCACATGAGTCATGTAATTGATTGCGGGCAGCCGCCTCACGTCGTCATGGTCGCGATGGAAAGCGAGCGTCATACGCTCGGCGTCCCATCTGACGAGCGTCTCCTCGATGACGCCGCCGTCGCCCATGATGAGCCTGCGCTTGGCCTTCTCCGGCGTGGCGCCGCCGTCGGCCTCGATGCGCGCGACGCCCGGGAGCCAATCATAGTGGGCGAAGTCGCTCACCACCGCCCAGACTTTCTCGGGCGACGCGTCGATGAGGATGGTCTCGACCGATTTGAGCGGGGCCGCGCCATGCGCAGCCCAGGAATTGGGGCCTGGAGCATTGGGGCCCGGCGTAGCGGGCTCGGCGCCGGCGAGGGCCGCCGACGCCAGTGAAGCGAGCGCCGACAGCGCAAGAAGCGCTGCCCGGCGCGACAGCTTGGACATCTAAGACCTCCCGGCGCTCCCTCGCGCTGGGTTGCTTGTTTTTACTTGCCTTCGGCCTTGGCCTTCAGCGCGGCGAGACCGGAGGTGTAGATGCCGGTGACGGCCTTGACCGCGGCTTCGTCGGAGAGCTCCGGCGGCGGGTCATTGTTCATGAAGCCGCGGTAGAAGGCGCCCTTCCACTCGACTTCGGTCTTGCCGCCCGCGTCCTTGACCGTGATCGTCGAGGAATAATTGTTCACCGGCAGAACCTTCACGTCGACATTGTCGATCTTATAGCTGATCGACTTGCCCGCGGCATCGTATTTGGTGACCGACTCCTCGATCACGCCGCCGTCCTTGAGCGTCAGCTTGCGCTTTGAGCCGACGTCGCTGCCGCCCGTCCCTTCGGTCTTCGCGATGGCGGGGTGCCAGCTCATGTCCTGGAAATTGCCGACGATGGCCCAGACCTTGTCGGCCGGCGCGTCGATCTCGATCTTCTCGGCGACCTTCTGGCGCGAGGGGCCGTGCGCGAAAGCGGGGGCCGTGGCCAGCCCGGCGGAAACGAGCGACAGGGCCGCAACGACGACAGCGCGGCGCGCAATCACAAAGGACATGGGAATTTCTCCTGGGGAACCTCTCCTCGACCGCCAGCGCGGCAGGTCACGCACATAAGGGCGCCGCAAGCGGCGGCGTCAAGGGTGGGGTAAGCAAGCGGTCTCGGCGCGCGGCGCAGCGCGGCGACGGAGCATCGCGCACGCCTGGCTTTCTCTTGCGAAGGGAACAGGATCAAGCCACGCTTCCCCCAAAAAATCCCGAGAACAGCTCATCGAGCACGCGCCGCACCTTGAAAAGCCACGTCGAACCATCCAATTACCATCCAGCTGGATGGCAAGGAGGTGACCATGGCGGCGGAGCTGCATCGGTTGCGGGACAAGGCGGGCGAGACCGAGAAGATCACGGTCAATGTCGGTTATGTCGATCTCGGGCATATCGATCTCTTGGTGCACGAGGGATTCTATTCCAACCGCACCGACTTCATCCGCACGGCGATCCGCAACCAGCTTGCGACGCACTCGGACGCCATGAAGCAGTCGATCGTTCGACACACGCTCGAACTCGGGCTGCGGCGCTATGGCCGGGAAGAGCTCGAGACGGTGAAAGCCGAAGGGCGCAAGCTGCGCATACAGGTGCTGGGGCTCGCGACGATCGATGAAGACGTCACGCCAGATCTTGCGCGCGACGCCATCGAGTCGATCACCGTTCTGGGCGCGCTGCAGGCGAGCAAGGCGGTGAAGGCGGCGCTCGCCGACCGCATCAACTAGACCAATACGCTCCCTGCCGTGGAGGCGACACAAATGAAACCGAATTTCCGCGACGCAATCGAACGGGCGTCCAAGCTTACGCGGGCGCACGACCTCGTCGAGGCGACGCGCGTTCTGATGCGCGGTTTGACCAACGCCGCAAGCGCCGCCGCTCCCCCGCAGGAAGGGGCTCCCACAAGCGCGCCCTGGCTCGAAAACCTTGCCCAAGGCGCGAAATCTTTCACAGGGGGCTATACGCCGGAAGCCGCTTCGGCGCGCGTGGCGCCGCCGCTCGGCGAAACGCTCGAACGTCTCAAAAAGGGCGAACTTCCCGACCTCGGCCAGGGGATTGGGGCGCTCGCGAAGCTCCGCAAGGCGCCGCAGGTCGTCGTTCCCGATGGGGCTTCCTATCTGGCGCGCACTTTCGCCTGCGACGCCGGGACGAGACCCTACAAGGTCTACGTGCCCGCGCGTAGGGGCGACGGGCCGGCGCCTATGGTCGTTATGCTGCACGGTTGCACGCAGAACGCCGACGATTTCGCACTCGGCACCGGCATGAACGCCTTGGCGGAAGAGCAGGGCTTCATCGTCGTCTACCCTGAGCAGGTCATGACGGCCAATCACCTCGGATGCTGGAATTGGTTCAATCCTCAGGATCAGCTGCGCGACAGGGGCGAGCCCAGCATCATCGCGGGCCTCACGCGCGCGCTGATCTTAGAGATGAACATCGACCCCGAGCGCGTCTTCGTCGCGGGCCTCTCGGCTGGCGGCGCCATGGCGGAAGTGATGAGCGCCACCTATCCCGATCTTTACGCGGGCGCGTGCGTGC
>JAMBEQ010000200.1 GCA_024506175.1 Methylocystis sp. | reverse complement strand
GGCGGCATAAGCCGCCCGCGACGGCGGCTTTCGCGCCGCCCGGCGAAAATGGTGCCGCCCAAAATCCTGAAAACGCCTCCAACGGAGGGCGACAAAGCTCTGTCGCAGACTTTTTCAACGAAATCGGCGCATTGCTGACTCTCCGCTCGGAGCAAAAGGATGGGTTCCAAGCGTCAGATTTTGACCACTAGCGGCAGGAAAAATTAGTGCGCGCAAACCAACCGCCAGCAAAGTGTGGGACTAAATGTGGGACCAAAAAATCGACTACTTCAAAACGCGCTGTTTTGTAAGTTATTTGGCATGTTGGATGGTGCCGGTTGAGGGATTCGAACCCCCGACCTACTGATTACAAATCAGTTGCTCTACCAGCTGAGCTAAACCGGCTTATCCAGCGAGACATCTAATCTCCCAAGGCGGGCGGAAGGTCAATCCTGCACTTTTGCGCCCAGCCGCAGATGGACCACGCCAAGAGCCGCGGCGCAGGCGTTCGAGACATTGAGGCTCTTGATGGGGCCGGGAAGATCGAGCCTTGCAATAAGGTCGCAGCGTTCGCGCGTCAGGCGGCGCAGGCCCTTGCCTTCGGCGCCGAGCACGAGCGCCAGGGGTTTCGCGAAAGCAATCGCGTCGATCGGCTCGGCCCCCTCGGAATCGAGGCCGACCACGCTGTAGCCGCGTTCCCGCAGTTCGTCCAAAGCGCGGGCGAGATTGACGACCGGGACGATGGTCACATGCTCCAGCGCGCCGGAGGCCGCCTTTGCAAGCACGCCCGAGAACTCAGGGCTGTGGCGCTCGGTCACGATGAGCGCGTCGGCGCCGAAGGCGCAGGCTGTGCGCAAAATCGCGCCGACGTTATGCGGATCGGTAATCTGGTCGAGAACGATGACCAGGCCGCGTTTCGATTGGATGTCGGCGAGGTCGGCCTCCGGGAGGGGGCGGGCCTCCAGCAGCAGTCCCTGATGCACGGCCTCTTCGCCCAAATGTCGCGAGAGGTCGCGCGCATTGACGAGGCGCGGCTCGAGGCCTGCCGCCCTGGCGAGATCGGCAATGCGGGGCAGGGCGGTCTCGGTGGCGTAAAGGGCAAGCAGCTTGCGGCGCTCGCCCTCGAGCGCCGCGCGCACCGCATGGGCGCCGTAGAGGATGACGACTTCGGGCGAGGGCGCGCGAAAGGGCCCGCGCTGGGGATCCGAACGCGGGCGGGGGCCCGGCCGCCGGTCATTCTTCTGGCGCTCTTCCTTGGGGTGACCCTTGTCGTGATTCTTGGGCGGCGGGCGACGGCTCATCGCAGGGCCGCCGTTTTGACCCACCACTCGGGGCGCTGCGCGCGAATCGCCCGGGCTGCCATGGCGGCGGCGTGGGGCGTGGTGAAAATCGCGAAACAGGTGGCGCCGGAGCCCGACATACGCGCGAGCTTGCAGCCGCGCGCGGCGCGCAACACTGCAAGAACGTCGACGATGACCGGCGCCTGCAGGCAGGCAGGATCTTCGAGATCGTTGCGGCCCCGGGAGAGTAAGGCGAAAAGCTCCATCGCGGACGCGCCGTCGCCAATGACCGGGTGACCGGCGGCGTCGACGCGCTCGCCTGGCTTCAGACCCAGGCGCGCGAAAACCGGGCGCGTTTCCACCGGCGCGCCGGGATTGACGAGCACCGCCGGCAGCAGCGGCAAACGCAGCGGCGGCCCCAACGATTCTCCGGCGCCCCGCATCATGCGGGCTTGGCCGGCAAGGCAGACGGGCACGTCGGAGCCGGTCGCGCGGGCGGCCTCGAAAAGGCGGGGGTCGTCTGGCCTCATACCATTGGCGCGGGCCAGAAGGCGCAGCGCCGCCGCAGCGTCGGAAGAGCCGCCGCCGATCCCGGCGGCGACCGGCAGGCGCTTCTGGAGCCGGAAGGCGCCGAGCGTCAGTCCTTCAACTCGCTCGGCAAGATGGCGGGCGGCGCGCAGGACGAGATTGTCGTCACCGGCGCCCGCTGCCGGCGCGGTGGGGCCGGAAACTTCAAGCGAAAGGGCAGGGCCGAGAGTAAGGGACAGCGTATCGCCCGCGCCGCTGAAAACGACGAGACTTTCAAGCTCGTGATAGCCATCGTCCCTGCGGCCGAGAACATGGAGAGTGAGATTGATTTTCGCGGGGGCGCGCGTCACCAGCATCAAACCCCACCTCCGCTTTTGGGTGTTCGCGGAGCTTCTTTGGAGCGGGCGAAGGGATTCGAACCCTCGACCCCAACCTTGGCAAGGTTGTGCTCTACCCCTGAGCTACACCCGCATCCTTCGCTTCGGCTTGCGTGTCGCGTCGCCGTCGCGGGGGTCTTATGCAACAAACGATTTGGCTTTGCAACAGGGCCGTCACGAAAATTCCAACGCTGTGGATTTCTCCGGCCAAGGGAGGGCTAAAGGCGTGTAACTTCCAATGCTTCCGGCTTGGGGGCGGAAACGCGCGTACGAAGACGACCTCTGCCAAGTCCTGCTTTAAGTGGTCGGGATAGGCTTCGGCTCCCATGCCGACCGGCAGACGGACATGGAACGCCCCGGCCTCGTGTAACGCCGGGGCGCCTTTCTTTAGCGTGATCGCTGCCCGGTCCAGCGCCTACATGAAAAGGCCGATTCCACCGCCAATGACGGCTCCGATGATGGCGGACGAAACATAGCCGACGCCGCCGCTTGCGAGCAGGCCGCCGCCGATTCCGCCAAGAACGATCGCGCCCACGGCGGCGAATATGTAGGTTTTCGGAGTGACTTCGATTTCCTGTGTAGCCATCTCAGCGTTTCCTATTTTTTCGTTCTTTCAGGGCTTTCTCGCTTTCCGCGATTGCCCGCTGCAATTGAAGAGCCGCTACCTCAGGCGCACAATACAAGTAATCCGCGACAAAAAACCGCTACCCAGTAGCGCCTTGAATTTCAAACAGCTAATTCTTTAAGCTACAGATGCTTCAAAGTGTCGCGGCGCTCGAATTCTTTGATTTGCATCAGCTCGCATGACAAATGCAAATATATTCGACGTCATTGCTTGCCAATCACGCGCCGCTTGTTCGCGACGACGTAGTGGGCCAAAGAGAAGCGCCCCGACCGCGGGTGTAAGCGCGGGGCGCTTTTGCTTATTGGGGACCGGCAAGTTTGCAGCTTAGCAGACCCATACACGTTGGCCATCCAACCAACGCCAGCAACCGCCGCCGTAAGAGCCATAGTATCCGTAAGGGCGGCGCCAGCCGCCGCCGTATCCCCAGCGGTCACCGCGCCAGCCGCCGCCATATCCCCAGTGGTCACCGCGCCAGCCTGGGCCATGCCAGCCGCCGCCATACCAACCATGGGCCGTGGCCACACTCGGGAGGGAAAGCGCTGCAGTCATTGCAAGCGCTAGAGAAAGCTTCCGAAGCATAAGGGTCTCCTTCCGCCCTGGTAGCCGCCTTCTCCGCTTCGCCACCCGCCGTGCTCAACTGCAGAGGCAACAGTCGGAGCAAGGAGAGCCACTGCCGCGATCATAGGTAGAGAAAGGTTTCGCCGCATGATGCGCTCCTTGGCCGCTAGCGACTAAACCGAGGTTTAAAGCCAATTAGGCTCGGGAGCGGCTTTGCGAGCTTGGCAACCCAAATAATTCGAGGTTCGCATCCGCTTCCGCGAGTGCGAGCGGCCTATTGCGCCTGCAGCCGGCCGGCGAGCGTAGAACAGTCCCGTCGCTGCGCCAACGGCTGCGATGCTTGACCTGCGGCGCCCGGTTGGAAGACCTGCGGGGAGGGCAGGAGTTGGATGCAAGGCCGAAATGGCGCGCGTGCTTCCCCGGGTGTCACCAGAGCCGAAAAGCGCCCTGGCCGCCTTTAGCGGCTTGTTCGTTTGTTTTTGTTTTTTCTTGGATTTTTTTTTTTGGTGGAGCTGGGGGGATTCGAACCCCCGACCTCTGCAGTGCGATTGCAGCGCTCTCCCATCTGAGCTACAGCCCCGCTCCGAGGCGGGTGGATAAACGGCGTGACTCTCGCTGTCAATCGCGATCTTCGTCGAGCGTCATTTTTCGCACATAAGCTTTCGGCGCCGGTCGAGAGGTTGCCGCGCGGGGGCGGGGAGGCTAGGAAGGCGCGAACCCATTATTTGCGGGATGAAAGCATGTCTTACGCGGTTGCGAATTTGCTTCTCACGGTCATCGACATCTACTGGTGGGTGTTGATCGTCTCGGTGATCCTTTCCTGGCTCGCGGCCTTCGACGTGATCAACATGCGCTCCCAGGCGGCGCAAACGATCTGGCGCGCGGTCGACACGCTGACGGAGCCGGTCCTGCGCCCAATCCGCTCTGTTGTGCCGGCCATGGGTGGGCTCGATTTTTCGCCGCTGGTTCTGCTGCTCGCCCTGCAATTCCTGCGCGACGTGATCTCCCGAACCTTGGTCTATGGCTGAGGCGCCGTGGTCGGTCGAGCCGGACGGCGTCACGCTCTGGCTGCGCTTGACGCCTAAGGGCGGGCGTGACGCTATCGACGGCGTCGAGACGCTTTCGGATGGCAAGAGCGTGCTCAAGGCGCGGGTGCGCGCCCCGCCCGAGGATGGGCGCGCCAACGCGGCGCTGATCGAGCTGATCGCCAAGACGCTCTCCGCGCCGAAAAAAGCGGTGTCCATCCGCTCGGGCGAGACCAGCCGAGTCAAAAGACTTTTTATCGCGGGCGACCCCGCGCCCTACCTCGATGCGCTGGCCAGGCTGGCGCCAACAAACGGCTAGAGAGATGAGCAAGTCCAAAATCAACGTCGGCAATTTCTTCGAGGACTTCAAAATCGGCCAAGTGCTGCGCCACGCGGCGCCGCGCACCGTCACGTCGGGGGAAGCGGCGCTCTACACCGCGCTCTATCTGCCGCGCTTCGCCGTGCAGTCCTCCAAGGCCTTCGCCCAGGCGATCGGCTACAAGGAAGCGCCGATCGACGATATGCTCGTCTTTCATCTCGTGCTGGGCAAGACGGTGCCCGACGTCTCGCTCAACGCGATCGCCAATCTGGGCTACGCCGATTTCAAGTTCCTTGAGCCGGTCTACCCCGGCGATACACTCGACGCGACATCGGAGGTTATCGGCCTCAAGGAAAATTCCAACAAGGAAACGGGCGTCGTCTATGTGCGCACCACGGGCCGGAATCAGCGCGGCGAAACCGTGCTCTCCTACGCCCGCTGGGTGATGGTGAAGAAGCGCGACAAGGACGCGCCGGTCGGCCCGGCCGTCGTGCCCGACCTGCCCAAGGCCGTCGCGCCGTCGGAGCTGGGCAGGGCCGTGCCGCCGATCGACATCGCCGCTTACGACAAGGCCCTCGCCGGCTCGCCCTATTTCTGGGGCGATTACGCGGTGGGCGAAAAGATCGACCACATCGACGGCATGACGGTGGAGGAGGCCGAGCATATGCTCGCGACGCGCCTCTACCAGAACAACTCCAAGGTTCACTTCAATCAGTACTACGAATCGCAGGGCCGCTTCGGCAAACGCATCATCTACGGCGGCCATGTGATCTCCATGGCGCGCGCGCTATCGTTTAACGGGCTCGAGAACGTGTTCCACATATCGGCCGTGAACGGCGGCAAGCATGTCAATCCGCTCTTCGCCGGCGGCACGATCTTCGCCTGGAGCGAGGTGCTCGACAAGGCCGAGATTCCGGGCCGCAACGACATCGGCGCGCTGCGGCTGCGTCTCGTCGCGACGAAGGACAAGCCCTGCGCTGACTTCCCGCTCAATGGGCCGGACGGCAAGCCGGACCCGGCCGTGCTGCTCGATTTGGATTATTGGGCTGTGCTGCCGCGGTAAGCGAGCATGACGTTCGTTGTGAGAAGGCCGAAGCGACCCAGGGGCTGCTGGATTGCTTCCCTCGCAACGAGTCTGATTACATTGGCGCTACGCGCATCTGCTTTGCGCCACGCTAGGAACAACGCCCCAGCCGGTCTGTTGTAGGGGCACGTGAAAGCATTCACGTGCACTCGAGCCTCGAAAAGCGCGGATTCGTGAACGGGCGCGTGAACGCGCGCGCTCGGGTTCGCGCTTGCGACGGAGTAACAGACATGTTCAAAGCGATTATGTTCGCCGCTGCGCTAGCCACGGCGGGGGCCGGCGCCGTCTATGCCCAGGCCACGGGCGGCACAACCGGCGGAACCTCCGGCACGACCATGGGGCCCGGAGCCGGGTCGAGCATGCGCGGGCCGAACGCGACCATGGGCACGACAACGGGCGCCCCGGCGCAGCTGATGACGACGCTGCCCCAGCATGCGTCGGCGGTCTCCAATTGGTACGATCAGAACGTCTATGACCAGCAGGATAACAAGCTCGGCGAGATCAAGGACATGCTCCTCGACCGCGAGGGCAAGGTGCAGGCGGTGATCGTGTCGGTTGGCGGCTTCCTCGGCATGGGCGAGAAGGACGTCGCCGTCCCCTTCGACGCCGTGATGCCGACGCAGCGCGAGAACAAGTTCTGGCTCGCGATGAACGTCAACAAGGACCAGCTCCGCACGGCGCCGGGCTTCCGCTACGACCGCTCGAAACAGACATGGACGATGGCGGAGATGTAACGCCTGGGGAAGCGCGCTTTGTTCTTCCGGAGAGGCCTCGCCGCGATGCGGCGGGGCTTTCTACGTTGGTAGGCCAAGAAAAGCATTTATCTTAGACAACCATAAAAGCGGTCGCATCTATCCGCATCTCACATCGGCGCAGGCAGCTTGTCCTCGTCGGCCAGGTTCGAGAATCGCGTCACCTCCGCCTCGAAGGCAAGCGGCACCGTGCCCGTTGGTCCGTGACGCTGCTTGCCGATGATCGCCTCGGCCCGGCCGTGGGCGCGCTCCATCTCCGCCATCCATTGCAGATGCTCTTCCGTGCCTTCGCGCGGCTCGCGGTTCTTCAGGTAATACTCCTCGCGGTAGACGAAGAGGACCACGTCGGCGTCCTGCTCGATCGAACCGGATTCGCGCAGGTCGGAGAGTTGCGGGCGCTTGTCGTCGCGCGACTCCACCTGACGAGAGAGCTGCGAAAGGGCGATCACGGGCGCGTTGAGTTCCTTCGCCAGCGCCTTGAGGCCCGTGGTAATCTCGGTGAGCTCCTGCACGCGATTGTCGCCGCGCGTCTTCGAGCCGGCGAGAAGCTGCAAATAATCCACGACGAGAAGGTCCAAGCCTTTCTGCCGCTTCAACCGCCTTGCGCGCGCGGTGAGCTGCGCGATCGAAATGCCGCCGCTCTGGTCGATATAAAAGGGGATGCTCTGCATCTCGCGCGAGGCGTCGACGATGCGGCGGAAGTCTTCTTCGTTCAGATCGCCGCGGCGGATCTTGTAGCTCGGCACGCCGGATTGCTCGGCGATAATGCGGGTCGCCAATTGCTCGGCCGACATTTCGAGCGAGAAGAAGCCGACGATCCCGCCATTGATCGTCTTGTGCGAGCCATCGGGCTCGGTTTCATACTGATAGGCCTTGGCGATGTTGAAGGCGATGTTCGTCGCCAGCGCCGTCTTGCCCATGCCTGGTCGGCCAGCGACGATGATGAGGTCGGATTTCTGCAAGCCGCCCATCTTCTCGTCGAGATCGACAAGGCCGGTGGAAACGCCGGAGAGATGCCCGTCGCGCATATAGGCGCTCGACGCCATGTCGATCGC
>JAMBEQ010000199.1 GCA_024506175.1 Methylocystis sp. | reverse complement strand
ACGCCTTCGCCTCTGTCACCCACAAGCCGCCAAACGGTCAAAATCAGGAGTATCAGCGCCAATGGATAGCCGTTACGTCGCCGAACCTTACAGGATCAAGGTCGTCGAGCCGATCGCGGTCACGACTCGAGCGGAACGCCAGCGCTACCTTGTCGAGGCCGGTTACAATACCTTCCTGCTTCGCTCAGACCAAGTTTACATCGATCTCCTGACCGACAGCGGCACGACCGCGATGAGCGACAACCAATGGGCCGGTATGATGCTTGGCGACGAGGCCTATGCTGGCAGTCGCAATTTCGTCCACCTCCAGGAGGTCGTGCGCGAATACCACGGGTTCAAGCATGTGGTGCCGACGCATCAGGGACGCGGTGCCGAAAACCTGTTGTCGATGATCTGCATCAAGCCGGGCGACTATGTGCCGGGGAATATGTATTTCACGACTACGCGCGCGCATCAGGAACGCAACGGCGCGAAGTTCGTCGACATCATCGTCGACGAGGCGCACGATTCACAGGCTGAGCTGCCGTTTAAGGGCGACGTCGATCTCACGAAGCTGCAGCGCCTGATCGATGAAGTCGGCGCCGACAGGATTCCCTATGTCTGTGTCGCCGTGACGGTCAACCTCGCCGGCGGCCAGCCTGTCAGCATGGCTAATCTGCGCGCGGTTTACGAGCTGTGCTCTCGGCATGGAATCAAAGTGATGTTCGACGCGACGCGTTGCGTCGAGAACGCCTATTTCATCAAGACGCGCGAGCGCGGCTATGAGCGCAAGAGCATCCGCGACATCCTCAAGGAGATGATGAGCTACGCGGATGGCTGCACGATGAGCGGCAAGAAGGATTGCCTCGTCAACATCGGCGGCTTCCTCTGCATGAACGACGACCGCCTCTATCAGCAGGCGTGCGAGCTCGTCGTGCTGTTCGAGGGCATGCCGAGCTACGGCGGGCTCGCCGGCCGTGACATGGAGGCGATGGCGCGCGGCATCGTCGAGTCGGTCGATTTCCATTACATCCAGCATCGCGTCGCGCAGTGCGCGTATCTTGCCGACAGGCTGAAGGCGGGCGGCGTCCCGCTCGTGCGGCCGACGGGAGGGCATGCGGTGTTCATCGACGCGCGCGCCTTCCTGCCGCACGTCCCACAGGATCATTTCCCGGCGCAGGCGCTCGCCGCCGAGCTTTATCTGGAGAGCGGCGTTCGCTCGATGGAGCGCGGCATTGTCTCGGCCGGCCGCAACACGGAAACTGGGGAGAACCACCGCCCGAAACTCGAGCTCGTGCGGCTGACCATTCCCCGGCGCGTCTATACGTATTCGCACCTCGACGTCGTCGCCGAGTCAGCCATCGAGCTGTTCCGCCGCCGCGACGCCATCAAAGGGCTTAGGATGGTATACGAACCCCAGCTGTTGCGTTTCTTCACGGCGAGATTCACGCCCCGCGGGATAGATGCGGCGCAGGTAAACCGACCTGCGGGAGGCTGCTCCTCGCAGCGCGATGCGGTGACCGAAGTCGAAACCGAAGTCATCGGTTGAGGCTGGCGCGAGGGCCCCGACAGGGTTGCGCCCCGTGCGGTTCTTGGCCGTCGGGCGCGCGGCCATAGGGCCCCCTTGAATGGTAGCGGAGGAGGGATCGAACCCCCGACACAGGGATTATGATTACGTAATTGTTACAAGCAAGTAGCTGATTATTAATGGCTATTCAAAAACATGTTGCACCTGTGTCGCAGCTAGCCCAGAAGCGCGCGCTCGGCCGCCGCTAGTTCGGACCCGTCGTCGCCACGAGGGAACAAGTGGCCGTACGTGTCCAGCGTCATGACAATCGTCGAGTGCCCCAGCCGCGCTTGCGCAGCCTTCGCCGATAGGCCCAGGCCGCCATCGGCGACCGAATTCACGCACCAGCTCGCGTAGAAATGCCGGAGCGAGTGAAGACCCGTATATTTCGCGGCCCCGTCCTTGTTAACGACGCCCGCCGCAATGCAGGCGGGGATCAGCCCCCTATTGATGATGTTCGCGTGATTTTCTGGCGTTCCCTTCCCTGTCGGGAAAACAAGGTCTAGCTCGCTCTTAGGACATGCAAGCTTCCACTTGCGGAGGGTGTTTAAAATGATCGGCGGTAGCGGGACGACGCGCTCACCTGCCTCAGATTTTAGCGCTCCAAACTGTGAATATTGATCGACGCGCTGGTGCACGTGCAGCTCGTTCTTTTTCAAATCAACATCACACCAACGCAGGCCTCGCAGCTCCGAGGAGCGCAGGCCCGTAAAGATTGCAGTCAATAGGACGGGCCGCCAGCGGCCATCCAAATGATCGACGATCGCCTTAATCTCTTGCCGCGTGGGTATATCGACGCCGACCTTTAGTTTGCCCCTCTGGCGCTTATCGGCACGCCGATCCAGGCCTTGCTGGCGCCGGCTGCGAAGCTCTCTGACGACGTTGCGCGAAATGTTCCCGCGCTCATGCGCATCGGCGATGAGGGCACCGAGAC
>JAMBEQ010000198.1 GCA_024506175.1 Methylocystis sp. | reverse complement strand
CGCTCGGCGTGTTCGGCGTCGTTCTGCAGATCCTCGGCCGCGTCCATGCGCTGGTCGGCAAGGAAGGCGTCGCCCTCCTCACCGAGTAAGATATGACGGCGCCGCCCGCGCCCACTGGCGCGGGCGGCGGTCGAAGGGAGGAAAAGCCTATGATCGGCAATCTGCTTGTCGTGGCGTCCCTGCTTTCGCCTCTAGCTTTTTGGCTGGCGGCGCCGCGCCGGGTTCCCGCGCCTCTCGCCCGCCGGTGCAGGTGCAAGAACAAAAGCTTTCTGAGGTCATTGCGTTTCCGACGCGACGGCGTCTTCACTCTCTCCGATTTCCTTAAATTGCGCGGCTCCGCTTCATTTGTCGTGAGCCCGCGCCTGCATTGTAATTTCATCCGGCTCGACTAGATCGGGAGACGGGCGCCTGACCGACGCCCGCCCTTACCAGGAGAGCTCTCATGAACGATCTGCTCGTTATCGCATTTTCCTCGGAGCAGAAGGCCGAGGAGGTGAGGCAAAAGCTTTTCCAAATGCAAAAGGAATATTTGATCGAAATGGGCGACGCGGTCGTCGCGGTGAAGGACGCCGAGGGCCATATCAAGCTCAGTCAGCTTTTCAACACGACGGCGATTGGCGGCGTTTCCGGCATGTTCTGGGGCGCCCTCATCGGTCTGATCTTCATGATGCCGCTTGCGGGCGCGGCGCTGGGCGCAGCCTCCGGCGCCGTCTCTGGGGCGCTGACCGACTTCGGCATCGACGATAAATTCATGAAGGAAGTCGCGGGCGCAATTCCGCCGGGCGGCGCGGCGCTCTTCGTCCTTGTTCGCAAGATGACGACGGATAAGGTTCTCGAGGGCTTGAAAGGGGTGGGCGGAACGGTGCTGCGCACGTCTTTCGAAAAGTCGAAGGAAGACGCCATTCGCGCCGCGCTGGCGGCCCAGATTCCGAGCGCCTGATCGAAATAGCGCGCGCCATCCCCGCCGGATATGGCGCGCGCAGGCTATTGGGTTAAGCGGCTGCGCGCTTTTCCCGCCGATGGGCATGCAGGGTCACCCAAAGGCTGGCGCCAGCAAAGAGGATTCCAAGCAGGGCGACAATAATGAACAGCGAAGACCGCTGTATGATCGCCATCCCCGGAACGAAGAGCGCGAGGATCAGGCCCACGACGCAAATCTGCCACGCCTCGGCGTGAACCCCGGCGACGAAGGTCGCGAGGGCCAGAATAACCATCAGATTGAGGCCCGCCGCATTGACGTCGATCAGCGCGCGCAGGGACGGAGAATACATCAGCAGCATCGCCGCCAGAAACGCGGCCCAGTGTAGAATTTGAGTCCAGATGAGCTTGATCCGCTCTTCCCTTGTGGAAGCGTGCCGCCAGCCGACAAAGATGCACAGCGCGCAATACACAGGCGTGAGCAGCTCCCAATACCATTGGACGGGCGCCCCCGTGAATGTCACGAGACCGATGCCGATAACCGCCATCGTGAGCATGACGATGTAGGGCAGGTCGATCTTCAACACATCGACGAAAAGCACTTCCGGTGGCTGCGTCTTAATCTCGTCGATCCCACCTTCGAGCGCTTCGACCCACGACGGCGCATGCGCCTGCTCATGCGGCTGTTGCGGCTCGCCTGCGTGGCCACTCGCCGGTTCAGGGCTGTTGGACATTTGAAATTTCCCTTGTCGAGAAGCGCTGCCGTCGACGCGCGCGTTTTCCGCGCCGTGGCTAGCGAGGCGCAATGCCCCGGGAGGATAGTGCGGGCGGTCAAACTCGGCAACCGCAACGACGCCTCGTGGCCGACGTCGCTTTTTCAGCGGTTAACGGGTTTCTCTTTATCCTTCGACAGCGGGACGACGTATTCGAGCGCGGTGACGGACAAAAAGCCGCCGAGCCAGGCGCCGGCGGCGGCGAAGAGCACATAGGTCCAGTTTGCCGTGTAGCTGATTACGGCAAAGGCCGAGAGCAAATACCAGGCGCTGCTCCAGCTCGCGGCGGCGACGCGTCTGCGCGCGGACACCGCCGCATTGAAAAAGACATAAACGGCGTCTGTCGCGGCGGTCGACAGCAGGACGCCGATCGCGACAAACGGATCAATGGGCGGAACACTCATGTATAGAACGCTCTCTTTTTGCGTCAGGGGTCGGTTTTTCGTCAGCCCACGTAAATCATCGCTGCGCTCGCCATTGCAGCGAAAAGAACCGAGAGAGCGACGGCGTTTAAGATTGGCGTTCGTATCATGTGGCATAGGATGGATAGTCGAAGGGACGGTTTCAATTCGACAATTGATCGCGCGGCGAAGAGTCGCTTCGACCTTGACGTCCGTTGACGAGCCGCCGGCGCAAGTTTCGGTCCGAATTTCGCCGCGCCGACGCGACACTTCTTTTTATGGTGGGCTTTCCCGCCTAGAATCCCGAAGAATTGATTCTTGCCTACTGGAGCTCTTGGGTCATGAAGAAATTTGTCCTTGCCGGGCTGCTCCTCTACGCGTCGCTCGGCGGAGCATTGGCGAAAGGGGGCATGCAAACCTGGATTCTGGTCTGCCCCAAGAGCTTGGCGCAGAGCGAATGCAATCTGACGACGGCCAGCCGCTGGTATCATCTGCCTTCCTTGCAACCCGCAGGCGGCAGCCCCGCGATAAAGGCCGCGCGGGCCACGATTAGCCAGGGTCTCGCTGTGGGGTTTTATGTTTCGCAGGAGCAGTTCCCCGCGGGCGTCTCGATGGGCGAGCGCGCTCGAGTGTTCAAGGCCTGCGATCCGCAGGCAGCCGCCCCGGCCGATGCTGAAGCGGCGGCATGGGCGCAACGCGGCGAATGCCTGCGCTAGGCCGAAATGGATGCGGCACAATCAGCGACGCGCGGCGCTCGCCTCCGATGGCGCGATGCCCGCGACCTGATTGCGATCGTCGCAATCATTTTACTTGCCAGACCTTATAGAGGACTTTCAGGGGACGCCGCGCTTTACGTCGGCCATGCGGTCGCCGTTCTCGATCCCCAGCAGATCGGCCTCGACCCGATGTGGGCGCTGGACGGACAGATGCAGTTCAGCATCTTCCCGCGCCTTGTCGAGTTCTCGATCTCATGGCTCGGCGTGCACTGGGGCGCCCTGGCCCTGGCCTTTGCCGGTCTTTGCGCATGGGGCGTCGGCCTTTTCGCGCTTGCCAATGCGCTGGGTTTCCGCGCGCCGCTTGGGGCGGTCGCTTTGGCTGCTATGGCTTTTCCCGCCGGACACGGCGCCTATGGCGCGATTTATGTCGCTGAGCCGCTCGCCGTGCCGCGCGTATTTGCGGAGGCAGCCAGCCTGCTGGCGCTTGCGGCGCTAATTTCCGGCTCCTTCGCCTTATTCGCTCTGACCATCGTCCTCGCAGCGTTGCTGCACCCGCTGATGGCGGCCGGCGCGCTCGTCACAGGCCTCGCCTATTTGTCCTTGCGCGAGAGGCGGATCGCGTTCTTCTTTGCGGCTCTTGCAATCGCGGGCTTCGCTTTGGCCCTGTGTGTCAGGAGTCCGTTCCTCGACCTGTTGACGGCTCGGATGGATCCCGAGTGGCTTGAAATCCTGCGCGGCCCCCAAGACTACCTCTTTCCGACATTATGGCCGCAGCCAGCCTGGGGGCTGAAGGCGACCCAGGCGATCAGCGTGGGGCTCTTTGCCTGGTTGTCGCCAGGCGCTGCCCGCCGTTTTTTCTTATCGGCCCTGATCGCGGCGGGCGCCGGCGTTGCAGCTTCGATCGTCTTGGGCGACCTTCTGTCCTTGCGGCTTGCGGTTCAAACCCAGCCATGGCGCATGAGTTGGCTGCTCTGCGTCGCGGCGCCGATCGGTTTCGTTCTATGCGCGCGCCCTCTGTGGCGCGCCGGCGGAACGCGCCGCCTCTCCGTTTTTCTGATGGCCGCCGCCTGGGCGGTAAGCGATCAGGAGTTAGGCGTGGCTCTGGCGCTATTGGCCGCGGCCATCATCGTCGGCGAAAAGCGATTGGAAGATCGAATCTCCGAGAACACGATGATGCTGATTGGCGCATGTGCGTCTTTCTTCGTGATCGTAAAATTCGCACTCGAGCTCGGGGTCATTCACGATTTTATCGCACAGGCTCCGGCGCCGGCGCGGCCGTCCGATCGCTTATTGCTTTTACATGCGCATGCTCTGGCGGGACCAGTGGCCTTGGCGATCGCTCTTGGGCCAGAACTGCTTTCGCGGTTCCGCGTGGCGCGCGCGGCTTCGGCCGCGGTCTTCGCTGCCGCGATCTGTCTCGGCCTCTCGGTGTTCTTGTGGAATCGCGGACTGGACCCGTTTCAAACGGCGCGTGTCGGCGCGAGCGCCTATCCGGATCTCGAGGAGTTGTTGATCAGTCGGCCGGGGCCTGTCCTCTGGTTGGGAGGGGGGCAGGAAGCTTGGTACTGGGCCAGGCGACCCAATTGGGTCGCCCTGATCCAAGGAAATGGAATCGTCTTTTCGCGTGAGCTGACGTTCCTTTGGTTTACGCGCATGCGACGGCTCTCGGCGCTTGGGTGGGTCGCGGATGGCGTAACTGTTTCCTGGCGCGCCGCCCGCCCAGACCCGGCGTTCCCCGAAATCCGACCCGAGCAGATAAAAACATTTTGCGAAGCGCCCGATGCGCCGTCGTGGATCATTGCGCCCACTGCGACGCCCAACGGCGAGGCGATTTGGCGCGCGCCGCAGCCGCGCTACGCGCCTCTACCAGAGAGCGGCGCCTATGTGCGGCTCGACCTTTACCGGCTCATCCCCTGCGCATCGACCAGCGCTTCAGGGGCGTAACGCGCAGGTTGGCGCCGTTCATCGCTATTTCTTTGGCAACAGGATCACATGCTCCTGCTCGTCGGCGTCGTTGCGCGCGACGATGCCAATTGCGGGCTCAGTCTTGCTGAGATTGGTCGGTTGATGCGGCACGTCCGCGGGGATGTATATGAAATCGCCGGCGACATTGACGACGCTCTTTTCGAGATGCTCGCCGTAGCGCGTCTCGACCGTCCCTTGAAGCAGATAGATCGCCGACTCGTGGCCCTTGTGGACATGGGCTTTGGCGGAAGCGCCAGGCGGGATGACGACCTTCATGAGCGACAGCCCCTTGGCTCCGGCGTTGTTGCTGGAGACGCCCGGAAAGAAGGGCACCGCCTGTTTTGAGGTTGCGGCCTCCGGCACGCGGACGGTGATGACATCCTTGCCGTTCTTGGCGCCGATGATCTGAGGCTCGCCGGCGAAGGCAGGGGCGGAGAGAACGAAGCAGGCAAATGCAAAAGATAGATGGCGCATGGGCGTCTCCCCAGTTTACTTGTATTTGCTTCTTGCGTCGCCCAATAACGCTTTATCACTTTCAAGGAAGATCTTGAGCTCTTGCGCGGCGACGAGATTGCCTCTGATATTCCAATGACTATCATTTGGCTTGTACACTGGCACCAACTTAGATTCTTCGCGTAGGCGCGGCAGCAAATCAATATACTTGATCCCCAACTCGTTCAATGACGAAGCGAGCATTTTGTTTGGCTGATCGAAGTCGTAGTCTGTGTCACGTCCTGTCGGCAACGCTGATTTTCTGAGATCGGCATTCACCTGCAGCTCATCTGGAATAATCGCAATGACCAGCGGCGCGTTGATTTTTCGGCAGGTTTCGCTGATCGCCGCAATTTGATCTATCGTCTTCTTGTATACTATATCGTAAACATTGCTATTTTTCTTGAAGGCCCAGCTGCGGGCCGCCTCGAGGCGGTTGTACTCTTCGTCGGTAAAAGTCTTGGCGTTATCTACGTAGTTTGCATTTTTATTGCCAGTGACATCTATATTGAGCCTACTTGAAATATCGTACGCATATTTAAGAAATGACAATACGAAAGAGAAGCTGTGCCACTGTCTAGGCGGCTCGATCGCCTCAAAATCATTTCCTATGAAAAAGGACACTAAAACGAGATTTGGGTTAAAGGTGACCCCTTCTTCCTTGAGAAGGGTGACGTAATTTCTTGGGGCTGCTGCTGGGACCCCCATGTTTATGAGTTCTACATTATAGCCGTCGTTCGTGAGCCCACGGGTCAGCAGCGTGTTATAGTTATTTTCAAAAGGCACAACGCCAAAGGCAAAAGAATCCCCTATGGATACAATCCTAAACGTATCTTTTGGCGTTTCTCTATTATGTTCAATATCGTTGAAGCCATTTGAGTTCGTAACGAAATCATAGTGTTTCTGGTGCGGCTTTGCGCGGAATCGATACGAGTGCTCGGTGTAAAAGAATGGCTGAGGATAGAACTGATTTAAAATGCGAAGCCCTATCTCCGCGACAGCAAACGTAATTATCGCTGCGATCGCAATCTCGGCGGCCATCCGCGTGGTGCTTGGCTTCATGGCTTTTTTCCACCGCTCGCCATCCATTTCGATCCTCTAAATCTGACCGGCTCTGACGCTTCTGGATTTTGGAGAAGAGAATAAGGAGAGCTTCTACGAAACAAGGGTCCAGAAATGATCTGGACCCTTGCGCCATGGTAAAACAAGCTCTGAGTCGAAGCGTCGGTGTTAACGCTTCGAGAACTGGAAGCTGCGGCGGGCTTTCCGCTTGCCGTATTTCTTGCGCTCGACCACGCGCGAGTCGCGGGTGAGGAAGCCTTCCTTCTTCAAGGGCGAGCGCAGCTCGGGCTCGTAATGGGTCAGCGCCTTGGCGAGGCCGTGGCGCACCGCGCCCGCCTGGCCGGAGAGGCCGCCGCCAGCGACCGAGACCATCACGTCGTACTGGCCAACGCGCTTGGCGACGCCGAAGGGCTGCTGCAGGATCATGCGCAGCACGGGACGGGCGAAATAGACCTCGATGTCGCGGCCGTTGACCGTGATCTTGCCGGAGCCCGGCTTGATCCAAACGCGGGCGACGGCGTTCTTGCGCTTGCCGGTGGCGTAGGCGCGGCCATATTTGTCGAGCTTCTGCTCATATTTCGGCGCTTCGATAGCGGCGGCGACGGCCGCCTGATCGAGGTCGGCGAGCGAGGAAAGGGTGGTCTCGGCCATAATCAGGCGCTCCGGCTATTCTTGGCGTTCAAGGCGGCGACGTCGAGCGTCACGGGGCTCTGGGCCGCATGGGGATGCTCGGCGCCCTTGTAGATGCGCAGGTTCCCGAGCTGCTGGCGGCCGAGCGGCCCGCGCGGCAGCATGCGCTGCACGGCCTTCTCCAGAATGCGCTCCGGGAAGCGGCCTTCGAGGATGAACTTGGCCGAGCGCTCCTTGATGCCGCCCGGAAAGCCGGTGTGGTAGTGATAGACCTTCTGGTCGCGCTTGCGGCCGGTCAGCACCACCTTGTCGGCGTTGACGACGATGATGTTGTCGCCGTCGTCCATATGGGGCGTGAAGGTGGCCTTGTGCTTGCCGCGCAGGCGCAGCGCAATGATCGAGGCGAGGCGGCCGACAACGAGCCCTGAGGCGTCGATCAGCACCCATTTCTTTTCAATGTCGGCGGGCTTCGCCGAATAGGTCTTGCCAAACATGGGATGTCGAGTTCCGTCTGAACGAACTGTTCGGATGCGGTTGGATAGGGGATGCGGGGGCGGGGGTCAAGCAATTTTCTGGGACTGAGTCTGTTCAAACCCATAAAAATTGAGGCCTTGGTGAGGGTGGTGCTATAATACCGCTTATATCTTATGGTTACAGGCCTTGCCTGAACTTGTCTCCGATGCCGCGCAACAAGCTGGACTCAGTTCTATATCTATACGGCTGACCTCATCATGGCCGGGACAAACCCGGCCATGACGTGGGTGAGAACCTGAACCTGTTTCAGGCCGCTCTTCCCTACTGATGCAGCGCTTCGCCATGCAGCGCGATGTCCAGCCCCTCGCGCTCGTCGTCGCTGGTCACGCGCAGGCTCGTGAACACCGACACGATCTTCAGCGAGATCAGCGTCCCGATCACACACCAGGCGATGGTCACGGCGACGCCAACCGCCTGCACCACGAATTGATGCGCGTCGCCGTCCAGCAGCCCCGCGACGCCGGGGTCGCTGTCGCTCGCGGTGATCGCGCGCGTGGCGAAGACGCCGGCCATCAGCGTGCCGATGATGCCGCCGACGCCATGAACGCCGAACACGTCGAGGGAGTCGTCGTAGTTGAATTTGTGCTTTGCGACCGTGCAGAACCAATAGCAGACGCCTCCCGCGACGAGGCCGATCACGACGCCGTGCCAGGGCAGCACATAGCCCGATGCGGGGGTGATGGTGCCGAGCCCTGCGACAGCGCCGGAGATGACGCCGAGCACGGAGGGCTTGCCGCGTTCGAACCATTCAAGCGCGCTCCACACGATGGCGCCCGCGCAGGCCGCGAGATGCGTCGCGACAATCGCGAAGACCGCGCGCGAATTGGCGCCGAGCGCGGAACCGCCGTTGAAGCCGAACCAACCGACCCACAGCAGGCCCGTGCCGATCACGGCGAGCGACAGATCGAAAGGCGAGAGGTTCTCCCGGCCGAACCCCACGCGCTTGCCTATCACGAGCGCGCAAACGAGGCCCGCGATGCCGGCGTTGATGTGAACGACCGTGCCGCCTGCGAAATCGAGCAGGCCCATCTTCTGCAGGAAGCCGCCGCCCCACACCCAATGCGCCGAGGGCGCATAGACGATGAAGAGCCAGACCGCGCTGAAGAGAATAAAGGCCGAGAATTTCATGCGCTCGGCGACCGAGCCGCCGACCAGCGCGCAGGTGATGACCGCGAAGGTCATCTGGTAGGCCATGAAAAGGATCTCGGGGATGGTCTTGGCGAGCGGGCTCACCGTGTCCATGCCGATCCCGGTGAGCATGAGCCGCGCCGTGTCGCCCAGATAGGCGCCCTCGCCCGAGAAGGCGAGGCTGTAGGCGACCCCGATCCACAGCAGCGAGACGACCCCCGTCGCGATGAGGCTCTGCGCCATTGTCGCAAGCACGTTCTTCTTGCGCACCATGCCGCTGTAGAAGAGCGCAAGGCCGGGGAGCGTCATCATCAGCACGAGCGCCGTCGCGACGATCATGAAGGCCGTGTCGGCGCCGTCGATCTTTGGCGCGTCCTGCGCCAGGGCGGGGGAGGCAAGGAGGGCGCCGGCGCCGGCGAGAATGAGGCGGAAGCCTTTCACGTGGCGCGTTTGGAGGAGCAAATCCTCTGTCCCAGCATGGCGGGAATGGGGCATCGTTTCTCTCTTTTTCGGTTCTAGGTATCTGGATGTGATGGGCGCGCTCACGGCGCAGCTCTTCCCTCCCAATTCGGGGAGGGTAGGGCGGGGGACGACAATCCCGGTCGTTCCCAGTTTGGCTCGGCTACAGCGCTTCCGCGTCCTTTTCGCCGGTGCGAATGCGCACGGCGCGCTCCAGGCGCGTGACGAAAATCTTTCCATCGCCGATATGGCCGGTGTGGGCGGCCGCGCGGATCGCCGCAACGACGCTCTCGACCCGGTCGTCGCTCGTGGCGACCTCAATTTTCACCTTCGGAAGAAAAGACACCACGTATTCCGTCCCGCGGTAGATTTCCGCGTGGCCCTTCTGGCGCCCATAGCCCTTCACCTCTGTCGTCGTCATCCCGTGGACATCGAGGGTGATCAAGGCGTCGCGCACCTCATCCAGCTTGAAGGGTTTGATGATGGCGGTGATCATCTTCATTGCGGCATTTTGCTTTCGTTGACGGCAAGATGGGCATTTTGTCAGCAATGCCCGTGCCAAGCTGCGCAACTTCTATACCGAGCGGCGCATATACAGGCGCCTCGTGCTGGATTGATCGTCACGCTGGCGCCAAGCGCACAAAAAATCCTCAAATTGATCAAAGAAATGGCTGTATGTTTCCGTCCTGCCGCCCTGTGCAGGGGACCATGGTTTACCATCGGTCTGCGGTCAAAGCGGCTGAATAACAAGACGCTTTTGGGGCCGGCGTCCTCTGGGAGAATGCGGATGCGAATTCGAACGCTTCTCATCGCAGCCATGGCGCTGATTGCCTTTGTTCAAGGCGCCTTCGCCGCCGAGCGGCGGCTTGCGCTCGTCATCGGCGAGTCGGCCTATCCGGTAAAACCACTGGCGACAGCCGCCAACGACGCGGGCCTTATCGCGCAGACATTGCAGGCGGCCGGTTTCGACGTGACGGGCGCGCGCGATCTGGATGAGGCGGGGCTCAAGCAGGCGTTTCGCGATTTCCTCGACAAGGCGGCTCAGGCGGGACCGGAAGCGGTCGCCTTTATCTATTTCTCTGGTTATGGCGTGCAGCTCGAAGGCGAGAACTATCTCGCGCCCATCGACGCGGCGCTCGTGCGCGACGCCGATATCCCCCTGAGGACGCTAAGGGTGTCGGATTATCTCAAGCCGTTGGCGGCTGAGGTCAAGCTCGGCGTCGTCGTGCTCGACGTCGCCCGCGCCAATCCGTACCAGCTTTCCGGCCAGCCGATCGCAGGCGGGCTTGCGCTCTACGAGCCGGGCGGAAGGGCGCTGCTCGCATACAACGCAGCCCCGGGCACGATTGCGCCAGATGAAACCGGCGACTATGGCGCCTATGCCCATGCGCTCGCAGAAATGATCCGCGATGGCGGGCGGCCGTTGATCGATATCTTCGAGACGATGCGCCTGCGCGTTTCCGACATGACGAAGGGCGCGCAGATCCCTTGGAATTCGCAGGCTATCCAGACGGATTTCCTGTTCTTCCAGCGCGACGCCAATGCGCCCTTGCGCGCCCAGGATGTGGCGCGGCTCGCGAAACCCATCAACGCGCTGGGGCCGGAGGAGGGCTTCTCCGCGGCGATCCGCCGGGACACTTTGCAGGCCTATCAGGATTACGTGGCGACCTATCCGGCGGCGCCTCAGACAAAGCGGGCGCGGGCCATTCTTGCCGCGCGGCGCGAGGCCCTGACCTGGCGGCGCTCGCGCGTCGTTGACTCGCCCAATGCTTATTGGACCTATCTGCGCCGCTACCCCAGAGGCCCGCACGCTTGGGACGCCCGCCGCCGTCTCGCCGAATTGCGCTACGAGCTCGAGCCGCCGCAGAGCTTCGAGATGATCGACTACGACTATCCGCCGCCGCCGCCGGACGAAATCATCTATGTCGAGCGGCAGGTCGTCTACTTCGACGATCCCGACTGGGCCTTCGCGCCGCCGCCGCCGCCGCCCATCTATCTGCTGCCGCCGCCGCCGCCGGATTTCATCGTCCTGCCGCCGCCGGTTATCTTCGCGCAGCCCTATGCGCTGCCCGCCCCGCAATATGTCCCGATCCCCGTCTGGCAGCGGCCGCCGGATTACATCGCGCCGCCGCCCGATAACGTCATCTACGCCAATGTGCATAACTCCGTGGCCATCGATCCCGAGGCCAATAATGTGATCGTGCGCGACCCTAGGGGCGGTGTGGTTTCGTCGAGCGCCCTGACAGCCGTCGGCGTAGGCGCAGCTGCGGCGATCGGCGCGTCGCTGCCGAGCTTCATCGCCAAGCGCAAGGCGGCTGCGCCCGCGGGCGCGGTCCAGCCCATGGGCGCGCCTGGGTCCGCGCCGCTCGCGCCGGCGGGGACGCCTCCGACGCCGACGCCCGGTATGGGGGCGCCCCTGCCGGCGCCCACGGGGGACGCTCCGCAAACCGCGCCGCTCGCACCGTCGGGCGCATCAGCTACAGCGCCCGCCGCCTCGCCTGCGCTTCAGCCGATTCCGCCGGCGCCCGTCAAGCCGGGAACTTTTGGGCCGGCGGCAACGGGCGTCCCCACCCAGGCGCAGACCCCGTCGGCCACCGGTCCGGCGGCGGGTCCAGGGAAGGATTCTGCGCCGCCGCTACTGCAAGGCGGGGCAGCGGCGCCTTTGGGAGGACCGTCGCAACGCGCCGTCGCGCCAAAGGGCCATGCGCTTCCGACGCCGGCCGGCGCTCCGCCGATCGAGGCTCAACCGGCGGCGGCTCCGAGCGCAGGGCCATCGGCTGTGCAAGGGAAGAGCCACCAACTCACGCCGCAAACTGGAGCGGGAACCCTGGCGGCGCCGCAGGCTGGCCGGCCGAAGGATCACGCGCTTCCGTCGCCGGCCGTCGTTCCGCCGACGGGCGCCGGCGCCGCTTCAGGCCTTGCGCCGGTCGAGAAGCCCACGGAGCGGGCTAGGCGAGCGCCCCTCGGCGGCCCGGAAGCGGCCCCTGGGCATGAGCTATCTGGGCATGCGCCGTCAAAACCCGCCGGTTCTGGCGAGCCTACGGCGACGTCGCCGAGCGGTCCCGCGCGTTTTGCCGTTCCACCGCCGCAGAGAGGCGCCGGCAGGGACCCTGCGCCGCGGCCGTCGCCGGTCTTGGCGCCTGAGCGCGCGCCGACTCCCAGAGCCATCGCGCCGGCCCAGCCTCGAATTCTCGGCCCGCAAGGGCTCGACGGCGGGCATTCCCCGGCGCCTCATCGAGCAATAGAGCGCGCGCGCGAGCCGATGAGTGGCGACCCGATGGGTGGGCCGATGCGTGGCGCCCCCTCGCAGATGCGCCCGGCAGACGGCTCGCCGCCGGCCATGAGCGAGCCGAGGATCGAGCGCGCGACTCCGCGAGCGAGAGAGCTGCTCGACTCTCAGGGCATGGCTCCGCCCATGCGCGAGCCATATCGCCCCGAGCCGCCGCCACATATCAGGAGCGGACAGCCGGCAGGCCTGGCGCCGCCCCAGATGCGGGAAGCGGCGCCTCCCCCCGCGCGCGCGCCAATGGGAGCCATGCAACCGCCGCCGCCTCAGGCTGGCCCTGCGATGATGATGCATCCAGCGGCTGCACCGCCCCGCGCGAGGCGCCCTAACGAAGACGGCCCTGGCCCGCATGGTTTGCCCGAAGGCCTCCCGCCTGGATTCGGCGGAATGCGCTAACGCCTCCGAGACGGCCTCGTCCGTCGAGACGCGAGCTTTGCTCGCTCCTCAGCGACGAGGCCTAAGTGTTTGACGGAGATGCAGAAGCCCCTGCTGAGGAGCCTGCCCAGCAGGCGTCTCGAAGCACGGAAGGGCGTCAACTCTATCGCGCGGCGCTACGCTTGGTTGGGCCGCGCGGCTGGGCGGCGGCGCCTGTCTGAATGTCGCGCCAGGTGTCCGATTGCGAGATCATTTGGCGGATAGAGGCGACGTTTTGCGCGGCGTCGACCGGCGATAGATCTTGACGCGACAGTTCTTCGGCTTCCGAGAATTTGCCTTGCAACGCGAGGACGAGAGCGAGATTCTGGCGCACGCGCCTATCCGCCGTGGGTTGGCTCGCGGCGAGGCGAAGGGTTTCCTCGGCGCGGGGCAAGTTTTTGGCCAGCGCGTAGGAGAGGCCGAGATTGGACAGGACGGTCGGCTCGTTGGGGCGAATCTTCAGCGCGGAGTCGTAATAGCCGCGCGCCGCCTCGTGGTCGCCGAGCTGGTCGGCAAGCGAGCCCTGCGTCGACAAAATCGACCAGTCGGGGCGCTCCGGCGTGTGCGCCTTCTGGAGAATTTCGGCAGCCTGCCGGACTCTGCCGGCGTCCGCGAGCGCCTTGCCATAGGCCCCGAGGACCTTCATATCGTCCGGATAGGTGATGGCGAGTCCCTGCAGCACGGCGACTGCCTGCGCGTCTTGGTCCAGCGCGTGAAGGGCCCTCGCGTAGGTCATCGCCGTGGTTTTGTCTTTCGGATTTCGGTCGTAGCGCTGGCCCCATTCCTCGGCGAATCGGCGAAGCTGGCTTTCGTCCTTCGGGAGCGTTGTCGAGGGGCGGCCGATAGAGCCGGTAATGTCGCCGAGAGAGGTTCTGTTGCAACCAGAAAGGGCGAGAAGCGCGGCGAGGGCGGCGGCGCAAAGACGGAGCTGTTTCGCAGAGGAAGGGAACGCCTTTGTCACGGCGAATCTGTTCCGTTTTTGGTGTGACGACTTCGAAGCACAGCAATAAAACGTTAACCCTAATGGATGCTTAACGAGGGCGGCGCATGGCGATGACAATGATGCTCGAAGACTGGACGGACCAAGCGATCGCGATCGACTTCGTGGACAAGGGCCGCTGGCCGCAGGTGAAGGAAGGCTTGCCCCCGACGATTTCGGCGCTTGCCGCCGCGACGCATTTCGAGGCGAAGCCCGGAAGCCTGATGATCGCGCCCGCGGCGGACGGCGCGCCCGCGCGCCTCTTCTTCGGCGTCGAGGCGCCAGACGCGAAAAAGGGCGATCCCCTCCTCGCCGGCAAGCTCGCGACCGTCTTGCCCGAGGGGCTCTACCGTTTTGGCGACGGGGTCGGCGATCCGGAGACGTCCGCGCTCGCCTTTCTTCTCGCCGGCTATTCCTTCACGCGATATCGCGCCTCCAAGAACGAAAAGCCGCGCCTCTGCGCGCCACAGGGAATTGGCCGCGCCAGGATCGAGCGCATCGCGAGCGCCGTGGCGTTCGGCCGCGATCTCGTGAATACGCCTGCAAACGACATGGGGCCGGAGGCCTTGGCCGAAGCCGCTCTCGCGCTCGCCACGAAACATGGCGCGCAATCGCAAGCGATCGTCGGCGACGCCTTGCTCGCCGAGAATTTCCCGCTCATTCACGCCGTGGGCCGGGCTTCGGCGCAGGCGCCGCGCCTCGTTGAATTTATTTACGGTCCCGAAGACGGGCTCAGGGTGACGCTCGTCGGCAAGGGCGTCTGCTACGACACGGGCGGCCTCGACATTAAGCCCTCCTCCGCCATGGCGCTCATGAAGAAGGACATGGGCGGCGCGGCGACGACGCTCGCCCTGGCCTCGATGCTCATGGACGGCGGCGTTCCCGTTCGGCTACGCGTTATATTGCCGATCGTCGAGAACGCCATTTCGTCGAACGCTTTTCGCACCGGCGACATCTATCGCAGCCGCAAGGGGCTCACCGTCGAAATCGGCAATACGGATGCGGAGGGCCGCCTCATCCTGGCTGACGCGCTCGCCTATGCGAGCGAGGATCAGCCGGATCTCCTTTTTGACTTCGCGACATTGACCGGCGCCGCGCGCGTCGCGCTCGGGCCGGAGCTGCCGCCTTTCTATACGGGCGACGACACACTCGCCGAGGAGATCGCCGCATGCGGGCAGGTCGCCAATGATCCTGTCTGGCGCCTGCCGCTGTGGGATAATTACGACAGCGGTCTCGAAGGCAAGGTCTCCGACCTTGTCAGCATCACGAGCGGCGGCTTCTCCGGCTCGATTGTCGCGGCGCTGTTTCTGCGTCGCTTCGTGAGCGATCCTGCGCGCTGGGCGCATTTCGACGCCTATTGCTGGAACCCCTCGACAAAGCCGGGGCGGCCCGAGGGCGGCGAGGTCCAAAGCGCGCGGCTGCTCTACGATCTCATCGAAGCGCGTGCGGGAAAGGCAGCAAAGTGAACGATGCATTCGACCGGCGGCTGACGCCCGCGCGGCCTGACGTCGCGGCTGCGCATCTCAAGGGCCGTGTGACCGCGGAGCGCTATGTCGAGGGCGCGGTGATGGAGGTCAAGGAGGGCGTCGTCGATCTGCGGCGCGAACCGCGCCCCGATTCCCGGATCGACACCCAGGCGCTCTATGGCGAACGCGTCACCGTCTATGACGAGGAGGAGGGCTGGGCCTGGGCGCAGCTTGCGCGCGATGGCTATGTCGGCTGGATCGCCGCAAATACGCTTTGGAGCGCGCTGCGTTCGCCGACCCATCGCGTCTGCGCGCCCCGCACTTTCGTCTATCCGGCGGCGAGCATCAAAGAGCCGCCGCTCCTCGCTCTACCGCTCTCCGCCGAAGTCGAGATCGTTGACGAGCGCGAGAATTTCCTCGTCACGCGTGACCTGGGCTTTATCTGGCGCTCGCATCTTTCGCCGCTGGATCAGCCGGCCGAGGACTTTGTCGCCGTCGCCGAGACGATGATCGGGGCGCCCTATCTTTGGGGCGGTAAATCCTCGATCGGCGTGGATTGTTCTGGACTTGTGCAGATTTCGCTCGCCGCCGCGGGCGAAGGGGCGCCGCGCGACAGCGATTTGCAGGAGGCGCAGCTCGGCGAGCGGATAGAGCTCGGCGCGCCGCTTGTGCGCGGCGATCTGATTTTCTGGAAAGGCCATGTGGGCATCATGCGCGACGCGACGACGCTGCTGCACGCGAATGGAACGCACATGCTCGTCTCGAGCGAACTGCTCGCCCAGGTGCGGGAACGCAACTTGCTGGCGGGCGCAGGCGATATAACGAGCGTGAAGCGCCTTGCGAGGCGGCAGCGGCGATGAAGAAAGCCGTTTTTTTCGAAGACCTATTCGTCGGTCAGCCTATTCGATCCGAGTCTGTGGAGGTTTCGCAGGAGGCGATGATCCGCTTCGCGCGCGAGAATGATCCGCAGTTTTTCCATGTCGACCCCGAGGCCGCGAAAGACTTCTTGTTTGGCGGCCTGGTTGCCAGCGGTTGGCAAACAGGGGCGCTGACGCTGAAGCTGCTGCTCGAGGACTCTGGGATGCGCTTTATGGGGGGCGTCGTGGGAGTAGAGGCTCACCTCGCCTGGAAGCATCCGGTGCGGCCCGGAGACAGGCTCCATGTCGAGGGTGAAATCACAAAATTGCGGCCGTCGCGCTCCCAACCCGACCGCGGACTGGTGACCTTCCAGGCGAGGACCATCAATCAGGCGGGAAAGGCGGTGCAAACCATTCAGGCGACCATGCTCGTCTTTCGGGATCCGAAAAGGCGCGATGGCGGGGGAGCGAGTTGAGCTGTGAGCGATCTGGCGCCCTTTACGGGAAGGTCGGCGGCCAAAGGCCGCCGGGGGGGGTAAGACGGGCGTCTTAAAAGACGCCCTTTGGCGGGACCGCCTCCCCCTAAAGGGGAGGGATTAGAGCGGTTTCCTCTCAAAGCGGCTCATAGCCTGCGGCTATGAAGAAGTTGGCGCATTCGGTTGGCGTGAACTCATTGAGCAGATCGCCAATCCTGTTCCATAAGGCGTCGATGCTGCGCTCGGCGGCTTTTCGCAGGAGCGCCTTGAGCTTCGAGAACGCCTTCTCGATCGGGTTAAAGTCGGGACTGTAGGGCGGCAGGTAAAGCAGCGTCGCGCCGGCGGCCTCGACCGCCTTGCGCACGCCAGCGCCTTTGTGACACCCGAGATTGATGGGGTGGACGCCCCCTCGACGGCATCGTGTGCCAGGGTGGTGGTGTTTAGAGCCACTCGCAAAGGAAGCGTCCATGGAAAAGGTTGCCACAATTGGTCTCGATCTCGCGAAGCACGTATTCCAAGCGCATGGCGCCGGTGAGAACGGTGCTGTGATCTTTCGCAAGAAGCTCCGGCGGCAACAGGTGCTATCGTTCTTTTCCGCCCTTCCGCGTTGCACGGTCGCCATGGAAGCCTGCTCAGGCAGCCACTACTGGGGGCGCGAAATCGGCAAGCTCGGCCACTCGATCAAACTGATTGCGCCAGCCTATGTGAAGCCGTTCGTCAAGCGGCAGAAGAAGACGCATCCGACGCTGAGGCGATCTGCGAGGCCGCGCAACGCCCGACCATGAGGTTCGTGCCTGTAAAGAGCGAAGAGGCCCAAGCCTCGGCGATCATATTTAGGATGCGTGATTTGCTTGTTCGCCAACGCACTCAGGCGCTGAACGCCCTGCGCGGTCATCTGACCGAATTTGGCCTAATTGTCGCCAAGGGACCACAAAATCTGCCGAAGCTCATCGCTTTGGTGAATGATCCGACTTCCGGTCTGCCGGAGGCTGCACGTGAAATTCTGGTGTTGCTGATTGAACAACTGCAATCGCTGGATGTGCGCGTGGAGAAACTTGATCAGGAGATCGCGCACCGAGCGAAGGAAGATAAGGTGGCGCGCCGGCTTATGACAATCCCGGGTATCGGCGCCGTGACGGCGACTGCGTTAGCCGCCCTCGCACCGCCGGCCGAGACATTCAGGCGCGGACGGGATTTTGCAGCCTGGCTTGGTTTGACGCCTCTTCAACGATCGTCCGGTGGCAAGGAGCGTCTGGGCCGAACATCGCGAATGGGGGAACGAACCCTGCGACGCTTGCTGATTATTGGAGCTAGCGCGGTCGCCTCATGGACCGCTCGTAAAGGGGCGCCAGCGGGATCGTGGCTCGATCGCATGCTGCGTCGCAAGCCTCCAATGCTGGTCAGAGTGGCGCTGGCGAACAAAATGGCGCGCATCGCCTGGGCACTGCTCGCCAAAGGCGGAATTTATATAGCTCCAATCACGACCGCATAAGCGAGCGGGATTGTGAGGTTGTCGGCGGCGTAGGAAGGTCAAACGGAAGGTATGGCGCAACGGTCGCAGAGACGGGATCGGAAAAACCAGATGATGGATGAGCGCCACGAGCGCGCCAGATTGTTTTGGATCTGATCCGCGAACTCCCATGCGGGCCGGCGGCATGTACACGCCGCATCAGAGGCCGGATACATGTCAGCACCCGACTATGCGCTGCGCCAGTCGAAAGATTCTTCTTGCTCCGGCGGGGGCGTCCATACATGTCCATCACCACGATGTCGCCCTTGCGCAGCGTCGGGACGAGAACCTGATCGACATAGGCCTGAAACCAGACGCCGTTGATCGGGCCGTCGAGAACCATCGGCGCCGTCAGGCCGGAGAGCCGCAGTCCGGCGACGAAGGTCGTGGTTTTCCAGTGTCCGTGCGGAACGCTGGCGCGCAGCCTCTCGCCTTTCGGGGCGCGGCCATTCTTGCGGGCCATGTTCGTGCTCGCCCAGGTCTCGTCGATGAAGACGAGCCTCGAAGGATCGAGATCGAGCTGGCTCTCGAACCAGTCCTCTCGGCGCTTCAAGATGTCCGGGCGGTCCTGCTCGCTCGCATGGGCGGTCTTTTTTTCCAGGTGATGCCGTGGCGGGCGAAGAAGCGCCACAACGCGCCGATGCTGAAGCGATGGCCGCGCTCGGCGAGTTGCGCCTGAAGCTCTTTCAGCGTGATGTCGCAGGTCTCATCGACGAGCGAGAGGATCAAGCTTTTGTGCGCGTCGATGCGCGCCGACCAGCGATCGCCGCCGCGCTTGTAAGAGGCCGGGCTACCAGTCTCATTCTGCCTTTGACACCAACGGATCGCGCTCGCCGCGGAGACGCCGAACCGCTCCGCCGCTTGCCGCCGCGACATGCCGCCCGAAACCGCGGCCACGACGCGCTCCCGAAGATCGAGCGAAAGGGTCTTCTTCGACATGCCTGCCGGCCTCCTTCGCCAGCAGGAAGTTTGAATCAGACCTGCGCCGATTCGGGAATCCCTCTCGATTCACTCAGACAAGAAACCGCTCTAGCTCACGCCCGGCGTTCAATGTGATTTGGCGAAAGCGCGCAGCAGCCGCTTGGCGGCGACGACGCCCGCAACCGCCGAACCGCGTGTGAAATCGGGGGAGGGGTTGCCGCCCGAGAAGCCGGCGGCGAAGTCGGTCACAACCGCGACCCCGGCGAAAAGCA
>JAMBEQ010000197.1 GCA_024506175.1 Methylocystis sp. | reverse complement strand
CAATCAGCCGATGAAGGCGCTTCCCGCGCCGAAAGCCGCGGCTGCATAGAATATGCGGATACTCGTTGCGACCGATGCGTGGCGGCCACAGGTCAATGGGGTCGTGCGTTCCCTCGAATCCATTGCTGAAGCGGCGGGGCCTCTCGGCGCGGAAATTGATTTTCTGACGCCGCGCGACTTTCATTCCTTCCCCATGCCGACCTATCGCGAAATCTCGCTTGCGATTGCGACGCCGCGGGCCGTGCGCCGCCGGCTCGCACAGGATTACGATCACATCCACATCGCGACCGAGGGCCCGATTGGCCTGGCGACGCGCGCCGTCTGCCTGCGTGACAAACGCGTCTTCACGACGAGCTTCCACACACGCTTTCCCGAATATATTTATGCGCGAACGGCCTTGCCGGTCGGCTTCACCTATGCGGCTCTGCGCCGTTTCCACAACGCCGGCGCCGGCGTGATGGTTGCGACGCCGAGCCTGGCGCGCGAGCTGGACGCACGCGGTTTCCGCCGTTTGTTGCGTTGGTCGCGCGGCGTCGATCATTCGATCTTCACGCCTAAAGCGAAAATTCAACTCGATTTCCCGAGGCCGATCTTCCTTTGCGCCGGCCGTCTCGCCGTCGAGAAAAATGTCGAGGCTTTTCTTGCCCTCGATTTGCCGGGCTCAAAGCTCGTGGCCGGCGATGGCCCGGCCCGCGCTGCGCTGGAGGCCCGCTTCCCCGACGCGCACTTCCTGGGCGTCAAGACGCCCTCGGAACTTGCCGCGTTATACGCCTCTTCCGATGTTTTCGTTTTCCCAAGCCGAACCGACACGTTCGGGATCGTGCTGCTCGAGGCGCTGGCCTGCGGCCTGCCGGTCGCAGCCTACCCGGTTATGGGGCCGGTCGATGTCATCGGCGGCAGCAATGTCGGGGTGCTCGACGAAGACCTCCGCGCGGCGGCGCTTGCGGCGCTCGAAATTCCGCGCGATGCGGCCTATGCCTATGCGCGCGGCTTCACCTGGGAGAATTGCGCCCGCCAGTTCCTCGACAACATCGCCTATGCGCGCGGCGCGGCGACGCTTGGCCCCGTCGGTCTCGCGGCGCTGAAGAATTCAGGCGAAAAGCGCAAGACGGTCGACAAGGGGCAGACTGTCCAGCCTTGACAGCGCAGAAAGGCGGGGGTCGCCGGCCGGCGATGCGGCTTCAGCGCGTGCGGCAGGCGCAGGGGAGGCCCGATGCGTTGGCGGCGCCTCACTAACGCCGCTCACTGCCTTATTCCGGAATTCAGGCGCCAGGGCGTCCAGCCGGGCCTCTAGCCGTTCGATCGCCGCCAGCACGCGCGCGCTCTCTGATTGACGTGCGCGGCGGGCATGCTCGGCGAGGAAGGCGCGGCCGGGTCCCGTCGTCATGAGCAGGGCTTCGATCTCGTCATAGTGCTCCGGCTGGAGGCCGGGCGGCGAAGGCTTTATGGTCATCGAAAAAATCGCCTGCTGCGCCGCGCGAATCAGCGCTCGCCAAGCATCGCGGACCCGACATTTATTGCAAGCCGAGAGACCGGATGAGCCTCACGCCCGAGGAAATCGAACGCTACGCCCGCCATCTCGTGCTGCGCGAAGTCGGGGGGCCGGGCCAGCAGAAACTCAAAGCCGCGAGAGCGCTTGTCGTCGGCGCCGGCGGGCTCGGCGCGCCGCTCCTGCAATATCTTGCCGCCGCCGGCGTCGGAACGATCGGCATCGTGGATGACGACGCCGTGTCGCTCTCGAACTTGCAGCGCCAGGTGATTCACGAGACGCAAGCGGTAGGGCGGCCGAAGGTGGAAAGCGCCCTGGACGCGATCGCCCGGCTCAATCCCCATGTCGTTGTTGAGCCGCATGCGATGCGATTGACAGGAGAAAACGCGCGGGCGCTGATCGCGCGCTATGACATTGTCGCCGACGGCTCCGACAATTTCGCCACCCGCTATCTCGTTTCGGACGCCTGCCTTTACGAAAAAAAGCCGCTCGTCACCGCCGCCGTGGGCGGTTTCGACGCGTCACTGACGACGCTGCGGCCTTTCGAGACCGGGGCGGATGGCAAACCGAATCCAACCTATCGCTGTCTCTTCCCCGAGCCGCCGCCGCCCGGAACCGTGCCGAGCTGCGAGGAGGCGGGGATTCTCGGCGCGCTGACCGGCGTCGTCGGCGCCATGATGGCGCTCGAAGTCATTCGCGAGATCGTCGGCTTTGGAGAGGGGCTCGTCGGGCGCCTGCTCCTCATCGACACGCTCGCCATGCGCTTCGAGACGCTGCGTTACGGCTGGGACCCTGATAATCCCTTGACGGGGACTATTTCGCCGCGATGACGGCGATTTCGACCTTGTATTCAGGCGCGACGAGCTTCGCCTCGACAGTCGCGCGGGCCGGCGGGTTCGCCTTGTCGACCCAGACGTCCCAAACGCCGTTCATCTCGCTGAAAGTCGAAATGTCGGAGAGATATATGGTCGCCGAGAGGATCTTGGCCTTCTCGCTGCCCGCCTCGGAGAGGAGCTCGTCGATGAGGCCGAGGATTTCGCGGGTCTGGTCCGCGACCGAGCCGCCCTTGGTCTTTTCCGCCACCTGTCCCGCGGTATAGACGGCGTTGCCGCGCACGACCGCCTTGCTCATGCGCGGACCCGCGCCAATTCGCCTGATATCGCTCATCTTGCCTCCGGAGTTTCCGGCTCGGGTTTAGGCGACGCGGGACCGTCCGGCAAGAAGCGAGAAAAGTTGCTCTCGCCGCTGGACAAGACGCCAAGCCCTTTCTATAAGCCCCTCCACGCGCCGCGTGCGCGGGCCCAGGTAGCTCAGTTGGTAGAGCATGCGACTGAAAATCGCAGTGTCGGTGGTTCGATTCCGCCCCTGGGCACCATCCGCTCCCCTGACATCTCGCGCTGGCCTACGGTGAGGCAATAAC
>JAMBEQ010000196.1 GCA_024506175.1 Methylocystis sp. | reverse complement strand
CCGCCTTGCGTCGGTCGCGGGGTTTCCGTGATGTTTGGTTTCGAGACTTACATCGCCCAGGTCGCCGAGGTCGCCGTCGCCAAGGATGGCCAGCTGCGCGTGCAGCGTGTCGTCTGTGCGGTGGATTGTGGGCGGATCGTCAATCCCGACACGATCAGGGCTCAGATCGAAGGCGGCGTCATTTTCGGCATCACCGCGGCGCTCTATGGCGAGATCACCCTCGAGCGGGGACGCGTCACGCAGAGCAATTTCGACACTTATCGGATGATGCGCATCGACGAGACGCCAGCGATCCAAGTCCACATCATTGAGAGCGACGCTGCGCCCGGCGGCGTAGGGGAGCCTGGGACGTCGGCGATCGCGCCCGCTGTCGTCAACGCGATCTTCGCCGCGACGGGCAAGCGTCTGCGTCGGCTCCCGATCAATTCCGCTGATCTGAGATCCGGTTGAACAGCGCCTGTCAGCTGAGATGGGCGGCGCTATTTTGCAGAAGCCTCCGGCGCCCCGGACCTACGCGCCGGTTTTCTCGGGAGCGCGCCCGGCGCCATCTCCCTGGTCGAGATAGCCGAGCTCGCGCAGAGCTTCGGCGCGAAGCGTGCGACGACGACCGAGCCGTATCGGCGCAATCGCATGGATGGCGACAAGCTTCGCTGCCGCATTGGGGAGAACGCGATCGACCATCGTACGAGAAATCTGCCTAGCTCCTTCCATGTGACGCTCTCGCGACGCCTTCAGCCGCGTGGCTATTCGCCCGACGGTGTTTCGGAGATCAAAAACTTGACTTTTCAGGCCGAAAAGGCGTCACGCTTCAGTCAGATAAGAACGCTCATTAAGCCTTGGATGGCCCAACCGCGCGCCTTCGGAAAAGCGCAGAGAGAGTAGCGCCGATGGATTTCTTCCAGCGTTTCACCTTCCTTTTCTCCGCGCCGAACTTCGACGCTGACGACCTCGAAGGCCTTCGCGTCAATCAGATTATCGCGGCCATCGAGGCGCTGGGCTTTCAGGTGGTTCGGGCCAGACGCCTGGAGGACGCCGAGATCGTCGTTCAAACTGACGCCGCCATCGGCTGCCTCGTGGTCGACTGGGGAAAAAAAGGCATAGAAGGAAAGACGGCGTCGCTTATCGACCTGATGCGCAAACGCGGCCTCGACATGCCGATCGTATTGCTCATCCGCCGCAAGCGATTCGAGGACATTCCGGTCGAGGTGCTGGACTTCATCGACGGCTATGTGTTCCTCGCCGAGGAGACCCCGGAGTTCATCGCCAAAAATCTGGTCTCGCGCCTGAAGCAATATGCCGAGACGCTCAAGACGCCCTTTTTTGGCGCGCTGGTCGATTATGCCGAGGAGGGCAACCAGCTCTGGACTTGCCCGGGCCACAATGGCGGCATCTTCTACAGCCGCAGCCCCGTCGGCCGCATTTTCATGGAGCATCTCGGCGAAGCGGTGTTCCGGGACGATCTCGACAATTCGGTCGTCGAGCTCGGCGACCTTCTCACCCACGAAGGACCCGCGCTGCAGGCGCAAAAGGCGGCGGCGGAGATTTTCGGGGCCGAGAAAACCTATTTCGTGCTCAACGGCACCTCCTCTTCCAACAAAATTGTCTGCGGAAATTTGATTGCGGAAGGCGATCTCGTGCTCTTCGACCGCAATAACCACAAGGCCGCGCATCATGGCGCGCTCTTGCTCGGCGGCGGGATTCCAATCTTCCTGCCGACGACTCGCAACGCTTACGGCCTCATCGGCCCTATCGATCACCGCGCCTTCGACGAGACGGCGCTGCGAGAGCGCATCCGCGCCAATCCGCTCGTTAAGGACAAGGAGGCCTGGCGCAAGGAGCGCCCGTTCCGCGCCGCAGTCATCGAGCAATGCACTTACGACGGCACGATTTACGATGCGGAATGGATCCTGAAAAAGATCGGCCATCTTTGCGACTACACCCTATTCGACGAGGCTTGGGCGGGATTTATGAAATTCCACCCCCTCTATGAGCGCCGCTACGCGATGGGGTTGAAAGATCTGAACCCATCGTCGCCGGGCGTCGTCGCAACTCAATCGACGCACAAGCAGCTTGCGAGCTTTTCGCAAGCGTCACAGATTCATGTCCGCGACCGCCATATCAAAGGGCAAAGGCGCCGAGTCGAACATCGGCGCTTCAACGAGGGATTCATGCAACACGCCTCGACGTCGCCCTTCTATCCCCTCTTCGCCTCACTCGATGTCGGCGCACAGATGATGAAGGGTCGCTCCGGGGAAGTGCTCTGGGACGACACGGTGCGGTTAGGCATAGAGTTGCGCAAGAAGCTGCGCGCGGTGCGACGGGAGTTCGAAGACAAGGAGAAAGATCCGGCGCGGCGCTGGTTCTTCGATCCCTTCGTGCCCGATAACGTCGATATTCGGGACGCAGCGCGCGAATCCGGCGCGCATCACGTCGCCTGGGAGACGGTCTCGACCGAGCAGCTCTCGCGCGACGCCCGCTTTTGGGAGCTTTCGCCGGGCGCCGAGTGGCATGGCTTCGAAAACATGGCGCCGGGCTTCGCCATCACCGACCCATGCAAGCTGACGCTGCTCACGCCGGGCTTCGACCGCAAGACAGGCGCCTACGCGGATCATGGCATACCAGCGCCGATCGTCGCGCAATACCTGCGCGAAAATCGGATCGTTCCGGAAAAGAACGATCTCAATTCACTGCTCTTCCTGCTCACGCCAGGTGTTGAAGCGAGCAAGGCGGGCACGCTCGTCTCCGCGCTCGTCGCCTTCAAGCGGCTGCATGACGACAACGCAATGCTCCAGGAAGTGATCCCCGAATTCGTCGCGCGCCGTCCTGGGCGCTACAAGGGTGTTCGCCTTCGCGATATCTGCGGCGAGATGCATCAATTCTTCAGGGAATTGAACGTCAGCGCGCCTTGCAACGCGCTCAATTTAAGGCCGAGCATCTTCCTGAAATGGCCATGACCCCGCGAGAAGCCTATCTGCATCTCGTGCGCAACAAGGTGGACTACCTGCCGCTGGACGAAATCGCGGGACGCGTCGCGACCACTCTCTTCGTCATCTATCCGCCGGGAATCGCCACCATTGTTCCAGGCGAACGTCTTTGCGAAAGGGCCCGGCCAATGCTCCAATATCTCAAGATGTTCGAGCGCAGCGGAACGCTCTTCCCCGGCTTCGACTATGAGATACAGGGGCTTTACAAGAAGTATGACGAACAAGGCCGACTGCGGCTCTATACCTATGCCGTGAGCGAATGAGCCTGGAGGCCGAAGCGAACGCCATCGAGGCGAAAGAATGGCCGGCAATCATCGTCCGACCGTCCCGCGATGAGGACGTCGACGCCATGCTCGGCATCTATCTGCACCATGTGCGCAAGGGGCTGGATGTCTTACAGGCGCCTCTCTACCAGGCTCCGCAGAAAGAAGACCTTAAGCGCCGGCGCAAGAACATGAGCAGTCATCGCCTTCCGCATCTCGTAGCGGAGCTTGACGGAAGCATCATCGGCTACGCCTACGCCGTGCCTTTTCGGAAGCGGCCGGCCTATCGCTATGTCGTCAAGCACTCGATCTACGTCGACCCTAACCATCTCCACAGGGGTGTTGGACGGCTGCTTTTGCCGGCTCTGATCGACGCCTGCGCCGCGGCGGGCTACCGACAATTAATCGGCTATATAGACGCCGCCAATGAAGCTTCTTTGAAGCTGCACAAAGCCTGCGGCTTCATCCAGGCGGGCTATCTTTCGTCTGTCGGATTCAAATACGGCCGGTGGACAGACTCCGTCATCATGCAGCGCTCGCTCGGCCCCGGCGCAACGACAATGCCGGACGCGCGGTCGTCGCCAGAACCCTTCCATCAGGCAATCGGCTTTGGATGGAATAAGGGCTCATTTTGAGGCTATTCTGGCGCAATGTGAACGGCCTCTTTTTCCGACCAGACGGCGACCTGCGCGTGAAGAGAGCATGACCCCCGCTGGGCAGTGTGAATGGCCGCGCGCCGCTTGCCGGGGAGCTGGCGTAACCGCGCTTATGGCTTTCGCTTCAGACTCAACAAATAGGCGACGACTTCGTCGATTTGAAAGTTGGCAAGTTCTGGATTTGGCATCTTTCCGTGAGGCGTGCTGAGAAATTGACGCAGAAAGGGCTCAGTTGTCGTTGGTCGTTGAGCAATCGCTGGAAAGCTCGGCGCCGGTGGCTTCAAGATTGGCTTGGAGCTTTGATCCCTGGCGACCCTGTGGCAGGCCGAGCAGACCTGAAGCGCAAATGCATGACCGCTAGTGACGAGTGCTTCAGCGCCGGGTTTACCCTCCTCGCCTGCGTCGGCGGCGCCAGCGCCGAGGGCGAAACCAATGATCGACCCGAGAAGCAAGATGAACAACCGCATGGCTCGTGACTCACTCATATCGCAGCGCCTGTATTGGATCGAGTTGCGCCGCCTTCCTCGCTGGATAGTAGCCGAAAAATACGCCGACCGCGGCCGAGAAAAGAAAGCCGATAGCAATGGCCCCAAAGGAGATTGGAGATGACCAGGGTGAAAAAATTGCGATGACCTCGGAAATGGCGACGCCTGCGGCTATTCCCGCCAGGCCGCCGCTGACGCTGATCAGCACGGCTTCGGCAAGGAACTGCATCAGGACGTGCAAGCGCTGGGCGCCGACAGCCATGCGCAGGCCGATCTCACGCGTGCGCTCAGTAACCGAGACGAGGAGGATATTCATGATCCCAATGCCGCCGACAAGGAGCGATATGGAAGCGACGATGGCCAGCAGAATGGCCATGACCTTGCTGCTGCCTTCTGCTGTCTCGGCGATCTGGCTCAGGTTGCGGATGTCGAAATCCTTGATGTCCGTCGGCTTGATCCGATGGCGCCGCATCAGGATGCGGTTGATGTCGCCGAT
>JAMBEQ010000195.1 GCA_024506175.1 Methylocystis sp. | reverse complement strand
GGCGTCAGCGACGTCAAGGTGAATCTTGTGTTCGACCCGCCGTGGGACCAAAGCCGCATGTCCGACGAGGCGCGCGTCGCGCTCGACATGTTTTGACGGGAAGGCGCCAAGGACTGGCGTCGAGTGTTATGATTGCTCCGCGGTTAAAGCCAAAGGTTCTCGAAACCGCGCTCTATGTCGAAGATCTCGAACGGGCAGGGCGCTTCTATGGGAAGACGCTCGGCCTCACGCCCATGGCGCAGGATAGCCGCATGTGGGCGCTCGATTGCGGGCCGGCGAGCGTGCTGCTGCTCTTCAAGCGCGGCGGAACGCTGGAGCCGATCGACTTGCCGGGCGGGCGCATCCCGCCGCATAACGGGTCGGGCTCGCTGCATCTGGCCTTTGCGGTCGGGTCGGAGGAGATCCCCGCTTGGGAGAAGCGGCTCGCCGAGCAGGGTGTCGACATCGAGGCGCGGATGAAGTGGCCACGAGGCGGGGTAAGCCTTTATTTCCGTGACCCGGACAACCATCTTGTAGAGCTTGTGAGCCCTGGCGTCTGGGCCAACTATTGAGGACTGTAACCGATGGCTTTGCCGAGATTGAGCGTGATGACCGTGAGCCCCGCAGCCGCCGAGCGCGTGCGGGGCTTGTTGGCGAGCGCCGCGCCCGGCGCCGGCCTCAGGGTCTCGGTGGAAAAGGGCGGCTGCGCCGGCATGTCGTATAAAATGGCGATTGCCGAGCCGGAAAAAGGCGACGAAGTTATCGACTTCGAGGGCGGTCGCGTTATCGTCGACGCCAAGGCGGTGCTTTACCTGCTCGGCACGACCATGGACGTGAAGACAACGCAGTTCTCCTCCACTTTCGTGTTCGAAAATCCAAACCAGACCTCCGCCTGTGGGTGCGGCGAAAGCGTCGAGCTGAAGGCCGCAGATTCGAGTCTTGTCCCCGCGTCGTGAAGGCGGCGTAACCGGGCGTTAACGCTGACATGCGTCTCGCCCTGTGCGCCGCCCGCCAATAGCGCTTTCTTCAGCATCGCCCGCCAAAGCTTCCGACAGTTGCGTTTTCATGCGTCGGAGCCATCGATGTCTTTGTCCAAACTGCCAGTCGCCGTGTCGAGCGTCGCCTTGCTAGCGGGATTGTCCCTGGTCCCGTCCGCGGGATCGGCGCGTGACGGCCAACGCGCGGGCGAGGACGCCATCCACGAACTGAGGCCCATGTCGCCGCGCGCGCCGGAAGACATCATCTTCCAGATGGCGCCCTTGAAGCCGGTAAGGGGTGCGGCGCGGGCTGCTAAGCAGGCCCCGAAACCCGCGGAACAGTCAGCGCCCGCCGGCGTCCAGTCACCGGCGCCGGTCGCCGAAACTCAGAAGCCGGCCGAAGCCCCAAAGCTTGAAGAGGCGTCTCAGCCGGGTCAAAAACAGGCGGCGTCCGAGGAGGCCTCTCCGTCGACGCCGTCGACCGCGCAAGCGCCGGCGTTCGCCGCGCCCGCGCAGATCGGGGCGCCGATCTTGACTCTCAACGGGCCGGCTGAGGACGTCGCCGGCCTCAAAGACACGATTGCGGCTTTGGATGGGAGCGGCGTCGATATTCAGGGCGGCTCCGAGGCGCCCGGCTTCGTCCCGAGCCTCGACTCGCTTGCGCAATCGGATCCGGCGCAGGCCGAAGAACCCCGCGCGAATGCCGTCAATGCGCAAGCGCCGGCCGAGGCGGCTGCGCCTCTCGAAATGCGGCCGGGGATCGACGCGGCGGCGGAAAACAACCCCGAAACGCGGACCAGCGCCATCCTTGCCGAGGGTCTGGTTGGCCCGGCGGAAGTGCGGATCGCGGATCGTGCGACGCTGTGGCTGCCCGCCGGCCGGGTCTTCCTTCCGCTCGAAGCGGCCAAGCGGCTCGCCAAGGAAGTGGGGATTGAGTCCCGCGCCAGCCTTCAGGGGATGGTCGCGCCGGCCGGCGGCAAGCTCGAGTGGCTAGCGTCCGTCGAATTGCTGAATGACGGCCATATCCAGACAGGGGAGGCTGGCGCCCTGCAGGCCGACCAGCTGCTGGCCGCCTTCCAGGCGAGCTTCCCGGAGATCAACGCCCAACGCGCGCGGACCGGCGCGCCGGCGGTTTCGCTCGAGGGGTGGCTCGTCCCTCCGGCGCTTGACGCCAAGCGCCGTTTGTCGGCCTGCGTCGATATATCGACCGAAAATGACAAAGGGGGACGCGACCGCTTTTTCAATTGCGAGGCTTGGGCGCTCGCGCGTGACGGCGCGATCAAGGTCGGCCTCGCAGATGTGCGCGAGTCGTCTGAGGCCCTGACAGGTGAAGCGGCGGCGCTCGCTAATGTGATCGTCTTCGACCACGGCAAGGGCTACGAGGATTTCGACGCATCCGCCGATAAGGTCGCGCCCTACACCGTCGCCGACCTTTTGACGCGCGACGTCGCCGCCCAGACGCCGAAGCCGGCCCCCGCGCCGCAGCAGCGCGCCGAGACTCCGGCAATTATCGATGGCCTGTTGCAACCGGCGTTACTCGCCCTGGCGGCGATCGGCCTTTACATTTTCCTCAAGCGACGCCGCCAGCAGGAGAAAGTCGAAGAGGCGCAAGCCGCGCCCGTCGCTGCCGCTGCCGAGGCGCAGGCGCCGGCTTCGCTCTTCGCGCGGCTGCTGCCAACGCTTCACGAGCGTTTCGCAAAGAAGGCGAAACAAGCTTCACAGCAGGCGGCCGAAGAGGCGCAAGCTGCGCCCGTCGCTGCGGAAACGGTCGCCGCCGAGGCATTGGCGCCTGCATCGCTCTTCGCGCGGCTTTTGCCGACGCTCCATAAGCGTTTCGCAAAGCAGAACGGAAACGTGTCGGAGCCAGGGCCAGTGACGGCGGGGGCGGAGCTAGAGGCGCCCGAGCAAAACCCGTTCGCCGCTTTGAAAAACAGACTGGCGGGGCTTCGCAACCTTAGAAAGAAGGAACCGTCCGAGGCCTCTACCATGTCTCGCCCTGTGTCGAGCGCCATCGAGGAGCCCGTCTCCACATTGAAGAAACTCGCCGCGAAAATGAGGCGCACGAACGAGGAGCCGCAGCCTCAGCCGGTGATGGTATCGCGTATCGCCAGGTCCCGGCGCGGCGGGGCTGTCGCCGTCGCGACGGCTGTTGCGGAGCCGCTTGTCGCCCCCTTGGCTGTCGTGCAGGACGAAGGCAATGCGCCTGAGACAGCCCTCCTGGAGCCGGAACTCATCGAGCCGGGGCGGGTCAAGCAGACAATGGGAAAGGTTGAGGAATCGCCCACGCCTCTGAAAACCGAAGCCTTGCCAGTTTTCGACGAAGAAAATCTCGGCCTTGTCGAGCCAGGCCACCTCGAGGCGGCCGCCGCCGCTAGCGCCCCGCGCGATCGGCAACGCATGGACGTATAAAAAAACGTGGGCGGAATCTCGCTCCTCGCGATGTCCCGCCCACGGCCTGATCAGCTTTTCAGCAGTTTATTCGGTTTGCGGCAGAGAGGTCGAAATCGTCGCTGCGGCGCCCCCGCAGATCGGATGGCCCCAGCCGGAGGCGCTCACGCCCGGCATCTGGCCTTGTTGGGGCGTGATGTCATAGACGATGTTGTCTGGACGCAACGGGTCGGGAGACACGCCTGCGGGTACGAAATCGAGCTTGAGAGTGGAGCGCGTGCGCCAGGCGATGTTGTGATCCGCGCAGGACGAGTCCCCGCTGACGCCAATTGCGCCGATAAGCTGCTTGTTCGAATTGTAAAGCGCCAGGCCGCCGCCGAAGACGTTCACGCCGCCGATCTTGCCGCCGACCATGGGGTCGTTGGCTTGGCCGTAGTTGATCGCGTTGCCGCCATAAGCGACGCTGGTGTCGACCGGATTGCTATGCTGAAGGCCAAAGAGCGAACCGCCCGGCTGCACCGCAGAATAGAGATTGGCCGTGGACAGCGCCAGGCCCGGCAGGCTGAAGGCGTTGGCCGTATTGGCCTTCTGTGCCGAGATCACGCGGCTGCCCGGCCACTGGTCGCCGCGGTTCGTGCCGGTGAAGGCGACCGCACAAACCTGGCCATCGCGGTTGACGACCGTCGCCCACATATTCAGGTTGAAGCCGCCGTTGTTTTTCGGCGTAACGGCCGCCGCCAAGGCGGATTGCAGCTGGCTGTAGGTCGGGAGACCCGCGCAGCTTCCCCCGCCGCCCGTATTACCCCCGCCACCCGTGTTGCCTCCACCCTGGCCTCCCTGAGAGCCTCCCCCACCCTGGCCTCCTATGAATAACGCCTGGGCGAAGCTGGGCGACGCCGCCAAGAGGCTGCCAATAACTGACGCAAACGCAACGAGTTTAATGCTCTTCGTAGTTTTCATATTATGCCCCTCCAATTGCCGGGTGTTCACCCGACAAGACCTAGTCAACGCAATGCATCGCTCACGTGCGCAGCGGAAAGCCCCCGCAACGCCGAAGCCGCAATGGAAAGTATTTGGGGAAGTCCTACGTCTGGATGCGCCTAGTCGGGCGCTTATGAAGAACGCCGGACTTTACGCCGGCTTTGAAGTTAGATTTGCAATATCTAACCTTGGAAACCCCAGCCAATCCTCTTAAGCTACGCAATGGCACTGCAGCCCGAGTTGGACCATGAGGGGCCGTTAAGGTCAAGGCGCGGGAACCGAAAAGTCTTTTTGCGCCGCACCCTTGCAAGGCGGCGCGTGAACCGGAACCCGCAAGAGATCAGACCTTTGAGGGACGAGTTTGCTCGTCGGGAAAAATCCCGAAGCGGGACGACGAGAGCTTGGCCGTAGGCTGCCTCGAATAACTGGGGAGCTTTCACAAGTGTCTGGTTTTAATGAGCGTTCGCCGTGGCGGTAAACTGGCGGCCGTGATCCGAATCGTCTATACCCGTCCTACAGAGATTCCATCCAGATTGGCGCACCCTTGGCCGACGACGACACGAAAAGAGACGATTCCGAAAAGTCCGACATCAAGCCGGTCTCCATCGCCGACGAGATGAAGCGCAGCTACCTCGATTACGCGATGAGCGTGATCGTGAGCCGCGCGCTGCCGGACGTGCGCGACGGCCTGAAGCCCGTGCATCGTCGCATTCTGTTCTCGATGCATGAGAACGGCCACACGCCGGACAAGCCTTACGTGAAGTCGGCGCGCATCGTCGGCGACGTTATGGGTAAATACCACCCCCATGGCGACGCTGCGATCTATGACGCGCTTGTGCGCATGGCGCAGCCCTTCTCGATGCGGCTCATGCTGATCGACGGGCAGGGCAACTTCGGCTCGGTCGACAACGACCCGCCGGCGGCCATGCGCTACACCGAGTCGCGACTCGCAAAGCCAGCCCTTGCGCTGCTCGAGGACATCGACGAGGGCACGGTCGACTTCCAGCCGAATTACGACGGCAAGGAGCGCGAGCCGACGGTTCTCCCGGCGCGCTTCCCCAATCTCCTCGTCAACGGCGCCGGCGGCATCGCCGTCGGCATGGCGACGAACATCCCGCCGCACAATCTCGGCGAAGTCATCGACGCCTGCATTGCGCTCATCGACAGGCCCGACATGACGGTCGCCGAGCTGATGGAGATCGTGCCGGGGCCGGATTTCCCGACCGCCGCGACGATTCTCGGACGCGGCGGCATCCGCAACGCCTATGCGACGGGGCGCGGCTCCATCATCATGCGCGCCAAGGCGGAGATCGAGACGCTGCGCAAGGAGCGCGAGGCGATCATCTTCACAGAAATTCCCTATCAGGTGAACAAGGCGGCGCTGATCGAGCGCATCGCCGAGCTCGTCAAGGAAAAGAAGATCGAGGGGATCTCCGATCTGCGCGACGAGTCCGACCGCGAGGGCATGCGCATCGTCATCGAACTGAAGCGCGAGGCGGTGGCCGATGTCGTGCTCAACCAGCTCTGGCGACACACTGCGCTGCAGTCGAGCTTCGCGGTGAATATGATTGCGCTGAACGGCGGCCGGCCGGAGCTGATGACGCTCCACGACGTGCTGCGCGCTTTCGTCGATTTCCGCGAAAGCGTCGTCACGCGCCGCACCAAGTTTCGCCTGAATAAAGCGCGCGACAACGCCCATTTGCAGGTCGGCCTCGCCATTGCGGTGGCGAATATCGACGAAGTCATCCGTTTGATCCGCAGTTCGCCCGACGCGGCGGCCGCGCGCGAAGCGTTGATGGCGCGCGACTGGCCGGCGAAGGATATGGCGCCGCTCGTCGAGCTCATCGCCGATCCGCGCCACAAGCTCTCGCACGACGGCACGATCCGCCTGTCGGAAGCGCAGGCCCGCGCCATTCTCGATCTGCGCCTGCAGCGCCTCACCGCTTTGGGTCGTGAGGAAATCGCGGAGGCGCTCAACAAGCTCGCCGCCGAGATCGCGGAATATCTGGAAATACTGGGCTCGCGCGAAAAGCTCTTCGGCATCGTCAAGGACGAGATGCTGGCGGTGAAGGAGGCCTACGCCACGCCGCGCCGCACGCAGATCGTCGACGCCGACAGCGACGTCGAGGACGAAGACCTCATCGCCCGCGAGGATATGGTCGTCACCGTCTCGCACGCCGGCTATATCAAGCGCGTGCCGCTCAGCACGTACCGCGCGCAAAGGCGCGGCGGCAAGGGCCGCTCCGGCATGCAGATGAAGGAGGAGGATTTCGTCCACCGCCTCTTCGTCGCCAATACGCATACGCCGGTGCTGTTCGTCTCCTCGCGCGGCAAGGCCTATAAGGAAAAGGTCTGGCGTCTGCCGCTTGCGGCCCCGCAGGCGCGCGGCAAGGCGCTCGTGAACATGCTGCCGCTGGAGGCGGGCGAGCGCATCACCACCATCATGCCGCTGCCCGAGGATGAATCGAGCTGGTCGACGCTCGATGTGATCTTCGCAACGACGGGCGGCAGGGTGAGGCGCAACAAACTCTCCGATTTTGTCGACGTGCGCCGCAACGGCCTCATCGCCATGAAGCTCGACGAAGGCGAGTCGATCGTCGACGTCGCGACGGCGACTGAAGCGGACGACATTTTGCTCACCACGCGTGATGGCCAGTGCATTCGCTTCGCCACGCCGGAAGTGCGCGTCTTCCAGGGCCGCACCTCGATGGGCGTGCGCGGCGTGTCGCTCGCCCAGGGCGATCGGGTGATCTCGCTCTCGATCCTGAAGCATTTCGAGGCGACGCCCGATGAGCGCTCGTCCTATCTCAAGAAGGCGAGCGCCCTGCGCCGCCGCATGGGCGAGGATGTCGCGCCGGACGCGGGCGCTGAGACGGAGGAGGGGACGGGCGCGGTCGAGCTCTCCGACGAGCGCTTCTACGAAATGCAGGCGGGCGAGCAGATCATTCTCACGGTCTCGGAAAACGGCTTCGGCAAGCGCACCTCTTCCTATGAGTACCGCATCACCGGGCGCGGCGGCAAAGGCATCGTCGCCATGGCGGTGAATGCGAGGAACGGCAAGTTGGTTGCCTCATTCCCCGTGGGGCAGGACGACGAGATCATGCTCGTCACCGACGGCGGCCAGCTGATCCGCTGCCCGGTCGAAGGCATCCGCATCGCCGGGCGCGGCACGCAGGGCGTGATCGTGTTCAACACCGCCGCGGATGAGCGCGTGGTGTCGGTCGAGCATATTGGGGATGTGGGTGAGGATGATGGGGAGGGGGCGGAGGCGGAGGCGGAGGAGTAGCGGAGGCTACTCTGGCCGCCGCCGCGCAGCATGGCGGATATGGACGACCCAGACTTCTTCGCGCTCAACTTTCCAGTACAGGGCTTCGTTCGTCGAGGTAGGCGAAGATATGTTCGATGTCCGCCAAGGCCCGTCGAGTATAACGCGCCCTCATAAGCCATGACGCTTCCAAAGCGCCGCGACTTCCTCGTCACGCTGCGCCTGAGCTAGGCTTTCTTCCAGCGCCGCGACCGTTTCGGCATCCAAGGGCGCCGGATGGGCGCCCAGCTCGATAGCGTCGAGGATGAGCATAGCCATGGCGTCTTGCTCGGCGGCAGGAAGGTCGCGGACTTTGTCGATCGCTTTTTCGAGAAGTCTGGTCATGCTCGTCGCGCGGCCTCCAGGTTGCGCCGGCTATTGTAGCGCCCCTTGCGCCTTTTCGACAGACGCTCAACTCGCCGGTTCGCCAACGCCCTGCGCGGCCGCCACGGCGGCGCTCTTCTCCTCCTGCGCGCGCGCCATCTCCCGCGCCACCACATATTGATGCCGCGCCTTCAGCGCGCTGATGCTCAGCCAGGCCGCGACCCCGACGCCGATGCAATGGGCGAAGAGCAGGCTGAAATTCACCAGCAGGACGAAAACGTCGAGCGCGCGGATGATCTTATTGGAATCCGATCAGCAGCGCGACGCTCAATCCGACGCCGATAAAAGACACCAGCGCGCCCATCACATTGACGAAGCCGCCCCCGCCGACGAACCAGAAGGCCATGCGCCGTTCATGCGCGAGATAGCGTTCGGGACGGCTGCGGATGGCGGCGGCGGCGTTCATATCGCGGTAGCCGAACAGGATCGAGAGCAGCATGAGGGCCAAAGCGGCCGACGCCCAATAGATCGCTTCGCCGAAGTTCGAGCCGCCGGGGCTCACGCTATGGCCTGCAAAGGCGAAGGCCAGCAGCAGCGCCGACACGACGCCGAGAAAGAGTTGCATCCAAAAGGCCGTGGCGCCGAAGAAGCGAAAGCTCTGTGCGAGCCCGTCTGCGATCATTGCCGCAATGCTCGCCGGCCCAGGCGGCGCAAGCGCCTTTCCGGGCGCGGGAGAGAGCCGGTCGGAGCCCATCAGACATCTCCATTCGGCGGGCTCGCGACGCGCCTTCGCAGCCTTCCGCGCTGCAATATAGCCGAACCGCCGCCTTGCGTCCCTGCGCCAAAGGATCCGCGCGGGCGCCTCCCTCTGCTCATTTAATGTGGTATTTTCCCCTCGCGTCGAAGCCGATCGACCCGATGGCGGTTCATCCCGGCGCCACCCCCTTGCCCTTGGCCTTGTAACCCCGTAAAAGCCCGCCGCGCGCGGGCGGAGGACCCGCCAGATGGAACGGGGACCATGGCCAAGGAAAAATTCTCTCGCACGAAGCCGCATTGCAACATCGGGACGAT
>JAMBEQ010000194.1 GCA_024506175.1 Methylocystis sp. | reverse complement strand
ATGGCGGCATAAGCCGCCCGCGACGGCGGCTTTCGCGCCGCCCGGCGAAAATGGTGCCGCCCAAAATCCTGAAAACGCCTCCAACGGAGGGCGACAAAGCTCTGTCGCAGACTTTTTCAACGAAATCTATTCATGCCGGACCCTCGCGACCTCCATCTGGGCGGTGGGGTCCTGATCGGCTACGGAGACGGCCGCTCGGACGCTTTTGACGAATACGGCCGCCGCCCTTGGCATGCGGATTACAAAAAGAACGACCCGAGCGGGGAGGAGTGCACGCTTTACCGCTTTAAGGGTGAATTTGCGCGCCTGTTTGGCCCCAAGCGCCGCGGGCAAAGCGAGCACCTCGGCGGACGACAAAGAGAAGTCGATAGCGAGGATTTCCATCAATATCATCTCGATTTGGAGAAAAAATACCGTCCGGCGGGCCTGCGTCCCCGCCGTAGTGTGCGCACAAGGTAGGAACCCGCTTCGAGCGCCCGATCAGAGTAACATTCGTGGGGGACTTTGGTTCGGAAACGCGGTCCCGAGCCTCGCCCGTCGATTTTGCGCCGGTCGCCCATGGACCTAGCGGCGGGTCTGGTTCGCTACATCAGGCGAGCTTTGGGTGGCGATGGCTTTGCAGCTAAATCGCAAAGCTTCCGCAAAACCTTACAAAACTTCCTTGAGCGCAGCATTGAAGTTTTTAGCCAAAGCTACCGTGCGCCCTTGTGGCTCTTTTGCAACGGCCGACCGAAGTTTTCGCCCGTGAATGCGGGCCTGATCTTTGAAGATTTCACCTGAGCTGAGAACCGTGGAATATTCGCGACGCTTTCGAACTGCGCCTTGGGAGCCACGGTAAAAAAACAACTTCACCCGAGGCTTAGCGGATGTCTGAAAGCTTTCGCACTTTGGAGGTGCATATGCTGAAAAAACTTCTCGTTGTTTCGATTCTAGCCGCCTTTGCCTCCTTGACGCCCGCCTTCGCGCAGGCTCCAGACACCAATGCCCCTGCCGCCGAAGCGGACAAGGGCGCGCCGGCTAAGCCTGCAAAGCATAAAAAACACAAACACAAGCACAAGGCCAAAAAGGCGAAGGCCGAGAGCACGGACACCGAGACCAAAGACAGCGGCGCAAAATAGTAGCCGTCATGGGGCGCGGTCGGTCCATTTCGGCCGCGCCTTCACGCTGGCGTTGTGAATTAGACCGCAGAGGACGCGGTTAGGGTTGGGAGCAGGAATGACCGGCGGCCTAGGTTAGGTTTGGCACTTAGCCTCGCTTGGGTTCTATTCTGGGCTTAGCAGCGTGACCTTATTTGCGAGCTAAATCTCCCCCACTATGGTCTGGCCCGTGGTGCGCTTATCAGGCCGCTGATTTCGCCTATCACTTGGCCACTGCGGCTATATTGTTCGGGCCGCCAGCGGCGGTTTGGATAGCGTGGTGGGGCTTCTGGGGATTTCGATCAAGTTAGGCCGTGACCCCCGGCAAGCGGCGATCTTCCCTCGGTCGCGCGACCGGCCTACCCTACGCCCCATGCCGCCCTCTTCCCACTACACCGGCCCCGCCATGGACCTGACGAACATGCGCGGCCTTGGCATATGCGCCGTGGCCGTCGAATGCGCCTGTGGTCGCCGGGAGAGCGTCGATATGTCGGGGCTGCCGGGATCGGTTGAGGTGCCCTCGCTCAAGCGTCGGTTGCGATGCACGGCCTGCGGCGCGCGACCCTCTGACGTTCGACCAGATTGGGCGCAGTGTCGGGCGAGCGGGGTGGGGAGGTAGCCCGATTGCATCGGTTGCGCCCTTGGGGGCCAAGGCCCACCCCTTCAAATATTTTTGCTCCCGTTGCGGGCGGAAACGGAACCTTCCGCACGTACTGCCGCGTTCTTCGTGAAAACCGCCAAGCAATGGGACTGCGCCATGAGACCCAGCGTCTCTCTCGCCGTGGCATTCGGCATTATCGCAATAAGCACCCAGCTCAAGGCCTGCGGCACGGCTGTTTACGAGTTGCCACGCTAATGGCGATTTTCATGCCGTAAAACGAACGGGGGAAGCTATGAGAAACAGAATTGCTCTTTTCCTGGGCGTTTTTCTGTGTTCTGCTTTCCCGGTTTCAATAGCACAAGCAGATCGGATTACGGTGCTTGTGCCTTGTGTAATGACACAAGACGGTCATTACATAACCAGTGATAAGTTGACTTATAGAGCTTTTGCAAAAAAGGTAAGGCATCACGATTATAAACCTGAGAATACGCATATCACAAGATTTATTCCTGTGAGTCCAGAAGGAGCGTACATGAGGGGTGAATGTGTAGTAAAAATTTTGTTCGGGTCAAAATGATCGCGCGCCAAGCCCTTTGCTTCCGGCTTCAATGTCGCGGCGCAAGGGAATGACGTGGCTTCCTCCCCAAATCCGCGCTCGGGGCTGTTTTTTTTGCGTCCAAGCTTATCACCGCAAAGCCAGAGCGCCGTTTCGGTCCGGCCTATTTCGTTTAGAGATTTCGAAACGCTAACACGAGCGAAAGCCATAACAGAAACGCTGATCCTAGGAATGCGAAAATGGCTGCATCTAAAGCATTTAACCCGGTAGAGTTATTCTTCCTGAACTCAAAGGACGTAAAAATATATATCGCGTAAACCGTAGGTGCAGCAAGCAAGACCAACGGGATAAACATCCAAATCCAAAATGCGCCTAGCCGTAAGGTTAATACGCCAAGGTATAGGGGAACCCAAAAAGCGATAACGTTGCAAAGAATTGCTACAATCGAAATGGAAACGAAGGCCAAGGCGTTATTCGTGATCACACGGCGCAAGAAAAGGTCGATCTTTTGCATTGCACGCCCTCACCGCGATTCCCGTCATGGGCCGCAGTCGAAGTTAGAACGGTTCCAACGCGAAGTCTCGCGCTGATCCATGATGGATGAAACTTCGGATGCGGGATTGCGACACAAACGACAGCAGGGGCAAGGCGAAAAGCCCGCCGCCACCCGAGACTACCGCCCCTCCCGTTTGGCTCACCAGCGGGCTTCCCTGTGGCGATAGCTTGACAAGCAATAGAGGCGACAGGCTGAGGCGGAGGGTGTAGGGGGGGGCGGCTGGGCTGCGACAGATCATCAAGAGCGGAGCCGTCGTGCATCGTCACCCGGCGATGATGACGACGACGACAGCGTAGGCAGTCTCAAGCGAAAGGATTTACCGAAAGAGTTTTTTGTCCAAGCCAGACTGGCGAATCATGGCCGACAAGGTTTTCGGTTTGATTTCATCGCTCATACGATGCACAGCGACGGTTACAAACTTCACTTCGCCGTTGACCTCGCCGCGATACAGTCGATGCGACGTTGCGCCATGGCGATGCAGCGAAAAACCATGCGCCGCTAGTATGTCGATGAACTTGCTAAACTTCACGCCGGGCAGGCGACCGGGAATTGCGCCGAAGCGTTATCGCCATCGCCGGAACGGCGCAAGATCGAGAGCACGGCGAAAAGAAACGCCCCGCCGAGCCATTGCGCTTTCACCCAAAACGGCGCTTTGCGATTTAACAGCTTGGCGCGCGTCTTCTCATCTTCGTCGCGGGCCGCCAGCACATAATCGTTGATCGCGGCGATGAGGGTCTGTTGCACGTCCTCGAACGTCTCGCCCTGCACGGACAAATCAAAGTCGAGGCAAACCGCTTCCCAATCGCCGGGTTTGCCGTGAGCGAAGCAGGTTAGCTGCCGCATGGTGCGCCTCGAAAGAAAATGGCCCCTTCGCACCCATTGGGCACATAGGGCGCGCATTTTCAGGCTAGCAGCTAAACCGCAGACTGAGCAAGAAATATAAAAATGCAACCGGCGCAAATGCGCGGGAGCGCTGATTATCCCGCCTCAAAGCCGCGCCAGCGTCTTATTGCCCGTCAAGCCGCAAAGCTATCGCCACAGGGAAGGCCGTGGGTGCGCGAAAGCGATCGGGCCGGCAGGATCGGGCCTCCCGGATATGCGGCGCGTGTCCTGGGCGGCGCGGGGACCGGCATACAATCCGGCGAGGGTCACTCGCACGGATCGCACGGCCCGCATTCATCCTCGGGACCGCTTCTGAGAACTTCCGCAGCGGCCAACCGCACGAGAAGGAGCGCGAAGTGGGAGGGCACGGGTTCGCTTATCATCCTCGAATAAGACAGTCGCACAGCCTCGCCGAGCGTGCGTTGAAGGATCAGAAGGGCGTCGTTTGCCTCGTTGTCGTTGAGGGCCACGAGGGGGCGCATTTTCCACCTTTTTTATTTGTTTATTTCGAGTTGGAAACCCAACGAAACAAAAAATGTTTCCTCAGTGTGGGAACTTTTCGGTATTAGCCTCGATTGTAGGCGCTCGCACACGATGAAGAACAAGAGGCGCTCGTCGGGCTGTCCGCATGACGGTTGAGGGTGCGGGTCACAAGTCGCGGTCGAAAGCGATCATGAATTGCGCCACGGTGAGTTGAAATCGTCGCAGCTCGAATGTGCGGCCCTGACATTCGGCTTGCTGCGCATTCTTGAGATCATTGGCAAAAGGCGAAGGGCTATCGAGACGTTGCACTTGCTTATGTTCGCAGGCTTCCGCGATAAGAAGACGCTCTACTCTCAGAGGCTTGCTTTTTTGACAGTCTCCCGGCGCTGATGGCTTTACGCTATCGTCGCCGGCTGCCTACGAGCGCGCGGATATACCGCCGACGATGGGGCCACACGCTAGGGCATTTGTGAGACGCTGCAATCCCGACGCCGAGCACATAGGCGCATCCGTCCGAGCGAGCGATAGGAGCGTTTCGATCTCCTCTATAGGGGCGGGTTTCGTTAAGTGTATGTCAAAGCCCACTTGCCGCGCGCGACGACGAGTGTCCTGCTGGCCCCAGCCCGTCAGCGCAACGAGAATGAAACGATGGGCATGGCCCCCTTGGCGGATGCGCCGCGCTGTCTCGTAGCCATCTATCTCCGGCATGCCCAGGTCGCAAAAGACGATGCTTGGCTTAAACTCGTCGATCGCCGCAACGCCGGAGAGACCGTCGTAAACAACTCGGGCAGTCGCTCCTAAGGTCTCCAACAAAACTCCCAAGCTGTCGGCAACGTCGTGATCATCGTCTATTACGAGCACTCGCGGAGGGGATGTTAACAGGCTTTCTATAGCCGTTGGGATAGCCTCTTCGTCCGAGGCTCCTGGATAGCTCCGCTTATCAATAGTCGGCGCGATGCCTTTTGCGTCAGGTTTCGTCAGAATGTCGAGCTGATCGATCGTCATTGGCCCTGCCCGCAAGTCGGAAGAGCGCCGCACGAGGGTGATTTTGCAGGATGGCGTGCAGCATTCAAGCTGTGCAATTATTTAAATTTGTGGACTTGGTATGAGCCAGCTTCATCTAAATATTTCACTGCGCCGCCTTTCTTGCCGCATCCATCATATCGCGAATGGCTTCAATGACGCGCGTTTCAAAGTCGGCGCAATGCTCTTCGAGTTGGCGTTTCCATGTTATCATCCCGTCGCAATTATCCATTTCAACAAGAATGAGTTGGTCGCGTAGGAATGCGCCGCGCAAGGGTGGCGGCTTCAAGCCCATATCTCGCATGAGGCCAAAGAAGATCGGGACGGGCTTCTGCATTTCGTAACTCTCGACCTTTGAGAGAAAGGCGGCGAGCCTCGCATCCAGAACGCCCGCCGCCCACTCGCGCGGCCCGAGATCAACGCCTCGAAAATCGCGGGCTGCGCGTCCCGCTCATGCAGTTGTGGATGCATGAACGGGGAACATATTGGCCCCTGGGCGAATGATGATGATCACCGCCCAGGGATTATCCGCGCCAGGGGGATACGTGCCGGCGCGAATGGTTTTGAGCCCATGGGTCATAGCGGCGAGGAAAATGAAAACCGCCATTTCGCCACGGGCTCACGCTACAAGCGCCAAGGATGCTGAAACGCTTGCCAGCGTATTCCGCTCGCAGCCAGTGCGAACCACAAGCGGAATACGAATTCATACCTTCATGCTCTCCCGCGCCGTTTTCAGAAACGCGTCCGCGTCGAAAGGTTTGGGCGCTTCGCCCAACTCTAGTTGGCATGCTGCATCCAAATGCAGCCTTTGCCAGTAGATATTTATCGCCGCCGATATCTGATCGCGCATTCTGAATCCGGCATGCAGCTCGTGATTGCCAAAACAGTCCTCATGGCAAGCGGCGATGACATAGCCCGGCATACGGATTTGGTGGGTTCGTTCGTTGCCGTAATAGCTATGTGTGAAGCCAGCCTTCGGCTGTTGCGAAGGGGCGTTTCTGGCTTGGCGCGCGGCCATAAAGCGCAATCGGTAAGCCATTTCACGGACTTCACGAAGTTACTCGACATAGTGATTGGTCAGTTCTTCGGCTTCTTTGACGAAGACGGCTTCGACGGCGGCGTCGATTTCAAATGCGGCTTGATCGGCGTGGCGCTTGGCGTCTGACAATTGCGCTTGAAGCAAGGGAATTGCCTCGCGCACATTCGCCAGTTCCGCTTCGCAATGATCGCGCGCCACTTTTCTTGCAGCGAAACCAGAAGGTTCGTCGGTCGGGATAGGCCCATCGCCATGTTCGATGGCGTGGACCGTTTGCGCGGCTCTTGCCGATGCGATCTCATCGTCAAGAGTGGCATGCTCTGCCTGCTTGGCAAGCAACGTATTGAGCATGTCGTGCGCGCCATGTAGCAAGGTTTGGGCGCGCTTCACGGTGTCGCGCTCGCCTTGCGCTTCTTCGTGGCCCGTTCCCTGATCCAATCCGTTGGGGAACGGGCCGCTTGCGTTCTGATCCTTCTCGAAATGATCGTGATCGCTCATGGCTTTGCGCCCTCTTGCTCTTACTATTTACATTTGATGAATGAGTTGGGATCGAAAGGCACCGTGTTACGCGACGACGGCCAAATGAATGAGCCGCCGCCGGAAAGTCGTTTATAGCGTTAGGCGATCGCGAAGATTGGTTGCGCCGGGTCGGCGGTGTTGTTATTCATTCCAAGCGGTTGCGACGAGCGACCATTGCGAATCCCATCTCAGAAGCCGCAATCGAAACTCATTCATCCTCGCTTTCTCGCCCCGCAATTTGCCGTAGCGCGTTAGCAATTGCATCGAGACCATCTTTCACGTCGCATCCAGCGCCGCTAATTGCATTCGCAATCAACTCTGCGGCTTTCACATTTTTCGCAGCGAGATTTTCAATTGCACCCGTCGAACTCGCCGCGTTACCATTGCCAAGAGATCGGAGTTCATGCGCAATGGATCGAAGCGCTTTTTCGATTTCGGATGGCATTGAGTCGGTCGTGTAGTTGCGCCCATATTCGTATTCAATTCTCACCTGAATATCCTCTCTTCATTATCCGTGGCGACGTGCGCCACTCCACACACACGGAAAGCGCTCAGGCCTGAGCGGGCGAAGGCGCACGCCGGGCAAGTCGCGTTGTTTGCAGTGAGAGGCAGGCGTCGGGGCGCTTCTGCGCGCCAGCGATCGCTTGATTTTGCGAGAAGTCGGCGTATTTTCGCATTTGGATGATCCTTCTGCTGTGCCAACCGCGAGGGATTTTCCGCACCACTGCGGCCCGAGAAGGTTCCGCCGCCTTCTCGGATTTTCTGTTTCTAAGCTTCGATGGTTTCGGCCAGCGCCGCCCGCTGACCTTCACGCGCCGCTTGCCGCGCCTTGCGACCTTCACGTTCACGATTGACGCGCAACAGGCTCGGGTTCGCGGCGGGAATGCCGTCGAGATAAGTCACCGGCAAGCTGCCAATGCTGGCGGCGTGTTTCGCGCCGTTGATGGTGAACCCCGCTGCCTTAGCGATTCCAGCCCATCCCAAGATGAGATCGCGGTCGAGAAGGTCTCGGCGCATTTGGTTTGCTCCTTCCAAAAATGGACACAAAAATAGCTAGTGGGCGCTTCTCCGAATGGAAGCCCTCTCAGATTGGAAAAAGCCTTAAAAGACAAGGATATACATAACGAAACTAACCGGTGCTTATCGGACGTTAAAAGATGCTAACGGCGTATCGGTAACGCGTGTAACTGACGAAAAAAATGACGGCTTGTCGGCACCATTCGAGCCGCAAATCGGTCATGACCGGAATTAGCCCAGCCGACCTTCAATCACGCGCCGCAGCTCTTCGCGGGCTGACGAGGCGCAGCGCTAGTGCCAAGTTGTTCGCCCATCTTCTTGAGAAATTTTGTCCAGCGCCACCGCCACTCGCGGCAGGCCGACTTCCGCCACCAGATGCCGCAGCACGGTTTCAATCGAGCGCTCGGAGGCTTCGTCCAGCGATCCGGTTCGCAGCACGGAAATGAATTGCTCCGTCTCGAATTGTTCAAACCATGAAATGACTGTCGCAAGTGGCATGTCGCCTTCGTCGGCTTTCGAGCGGACCCAATCCGTCGCCTCTTCCAGCGCCGTTTTCGTTTCGCTCGCTATGGTCGCCTTCGAGCCCTTAAAGGGCTCAACAACGCCCGCACGCTCGGCAGCCGAGGCCTTCGGCGGGGCGAGGGCGAATCGCATTTCCTTGATCTGAGCCGTGGTAGTGGCCGGGCCGATTTCACCGGCCTCGACCTTCTGTTGCAGGACATCGACCGGAAGCCGAGCCATTTCAACGTAGGATTCCCACGCGCCGGGCAAAAGGGACGAGTTCGTTCCATTTGCAAGGAACGGATTTTTGGCGACCTTCATCAATCGTTGCGCAACCTTGGCGTTGAATTGAAGCTTCGAGATCAGGCGGAGCCAGTCGCCGTGCCTTCCGAGCGCGGCCTTAGCCGCGTTCAGGATGCGTCCCGCTTCGACAAAAGCCGCTGCCCCCATGCGATAGGCGCTGTTGACGTCGTGCGCCCATTCGTCGGGCGTGAGGGCCGCGCCCGCGTTTTTCAGGGTGGTCGTCATTCCTCGCCACCATCGCCGCTGTCATCAGCGCCCCCATCTTCGCCAGCGCGTCGCAGGAGGTAGGTATCAACGGTCGCCTCAAGCCAGCCCAGCGCTCGACCGCCAGGAAGAATCGGGAAGCCTTTTGGAAAGCGCCCGGTTCGAATCGCTTCGCGGATTTGTGACTTTTTCATCTTGAGCTTCGCTTCGAGGTCCTCCATGCGCAAGATGGTTGGCGTGCCCGTGCGTCCTTGCTTGTTTGCCATTGGCAAACTCCAAGAAGGTAGTTTTGGCGTTGCTCTGACACGATAAATACCGCTCTCTACCGGGCGAAGCAAGTAGAACAAGCGGGCAAACTTTCTGGGCGTCAGTAGAAAAAACAAATCTGTTGTCGCCGCAGTAGAAAAAACAAATTTGTTGTCGTAATTCTAGCGGAAGCATGAATCCTACGGGACGCCCGCGTTTGCACGCTGATCCACCCGCATCTTTACTATTGCCATCGCCGCCATGACGAAAAAAGATTCGTTCCGCGCGCAGAAAAAAAATCCGCCTAAGCCGAAAATTCCGTCGGCACAGGGCGCGCGCGCCACCATCAGAAGCCCCGAAAACCCCGCGACGCCGCCGCCAAAAGATGATCGGGGCGAGCGGGAGGGTGGTTTTCGATGGTGCGACCGATCATCCAGCTAAGATGACGCTATACTAGCCTGAGCTTATTTATACCGATGGCCGCTCATGCGCGGAACGAGAGCCGCCTGGAATGAATGCATCCTGCGGAAAAGAGCCCATCCGGCGGGCCGGATTCCTCGGAGGAGGCCGCCCCGGGCGAGGTCGGATCGGGGCATCTCCCGGGATGAGCCGGGCCTGTCCTGACCGTATTCCCTAGCGGGCGACCGCGTTGCGAACCGCTGCCTCAACCGTTTATATTGCGGCAAATCGGCCTAGCGAGGGCAGGGGTAACGCGCTGTTGGTTACTGCTTCGACCATGATATAAAATACAATAGAAACAGTGATGTAATGACGTGCTCAGATTCGACCTCCAAATCGAAGTGCCGGCGGTGACCGCGGCGGACCTGGTGCTGCCGCCTCCGGCGGAAGGATCGCGGGAGGTCGCGGCGCGCGTCGCCCGCGCCCGCGCATTACAGAGCGAGCGTTACGAGAGCCTGGGGCTGACCGGGGCGCTCGCCAACGCTGCGGCGCCGGCTTCCGTCATCGAGCGCGTCGCGCGGCTCGATGGCGCCGGAGCCGCGCTCATTCGCGAGGCCTCGGATCGCTTCTCCCTGAGCGCACGCGGCTTCCATCGCGTCTTGAAGCTCGCGCGCACCATCGCAGATCTCGATGGCGCCGAAGAGATCGCGCGCGCACATTTGGCGGAGGCGCTTTCCTACCGATCCGGGCTCGCAGCCGGGCGGGTCGCGGCATGAGCGCTGCCGGACTTGCCATGCTTGTCGCTGCGCAGGCGGCCGTTCTTTTGCTCGCCGCCGCGGCGCTTTTTGCCGTGCGCAAGAGCAAGCGAGGCGATGTCGAGGCGGAGCTCGAGAAGCTGCGCGACGAAATTTGGGAGCTTCGCGCGGCAGCCGCCGCTCGCGATAAAGCCGAGGCGGCGAGCCTCGCGAAATCGCGGTTTCTCGCGACTGTCAGCCATGAAATCCGAACGCCCCTTAACGGCGTGATGGGTCTCGTACAACTTCTCGCAACGACGAGTCTCGACCCCGAACAAGCGAGTTACGTCGAGGCGATCGCCGGTTCGAGTCGTTCGTTGGCGCAGCTCATCGACGACATTCTCGATTTCTCGAAGATAGAGGCGGGAAGGCTGGAGCTGCGGGAGGAGACATTTGCCCTGGCGCCCCTCGTCGAAGGGGTCGTCGAGCTCCTCGCGCCGCGCGCTTATGCGAAAGGGCTGGAGATCGCAAGCTTCGTCCCCGCGCAGGCGCCGCATCAAATCAAAGGCGACCCCTCGCGGCTGCGGCAGGTGCTGATCAACCTGACTGGCAACGCCGTGAACTTCACAGAGCAAGGCGGAGTCGGCCTGCGCGTCACCATAGAGGGCGATAGATTACGGTTCGAGGTGAATGATACGGGCCCCGGCGTCCCCGAGGCCTCAAGGGAAGCGATTTTCGAGGAATTCGAACAGGCCGACGGCTCCGCGACGCGACGGCGAGGCGGCGCCGGTCTTGGCCTCGCGATCTCTCGCCGTCTTGTGACCTTGATGGGCGGCGCGCTCACTCTGGCGCAGACATCGAGCAACGGATCGACCTTTGCCTTCACTCTGCCCGCGCCCCCCAAGCCTGAAGCGGATGCGGAAAAGCCCTTAGCCGGCCTGCGCGCCCTTATCGTCGGCGAAAGCCGCTTCGAGGCGCCCTTTCTTGCCGAGACCCTCGAATCGGCCGGCGGCGTCGCGGTGATTGCTGCAAACGCCGAGATCGGTCTGGAGCGCCTGTTGTTTACGCCCGGGTTCGAGGCCCTGATTGTCGATTGCGCGCTTGGCCCGGAAAACGCCGCACGGTTGGCTGGCGCGGCCCGTGACGCGGGAGTCAGGAGGCTCTTTCTTCTCTTCTCGCCCTTGGAGCGGCGCGCCTTCGGCCAGGCGGCCTTGCGCGATTTCGACGGCTGGCTGGTCAAGCCGGTTCGAAGCGCCTCTCTTCTCGCGCGTCTGTCTCGAAAGCCCGCCGGCGCGCCGAAGCTTTCGGCAGCGGAACCCGCCCGCGCGCTCGAGCGGTTGAAAGCCCTTATCGCCGAGGACAACGACGTGAACGCGCTGATCCTGATGCGCCACCTCGAACGGCTTGGCGCGGAAGTGATGCGCGCCCGCAACGGCGCCGAAGCCGCGGCCCTCGCCTGCGCCGTCCTGGGCGACGAGCTGCCCCCGTACGACATCATCATCATGGACCTCTTCATGCCGGAGCTGGGCGGACGCGAGGCGACCCGTCGCATTCGGGACGTTGAAGCGCGCATGCGCGCCCCGCGAACCCCAATTCTCGCGCTGACGGCGAGCGCGCAGGAGGAGGATGAGCTTGCTGCTCGCGCAGCCGGTGTGGACGCCTTTCTCACCAAGCCATTAGAATTCGCCGCGCTCGCCGCGGCGATCGAGGAACTTCATTCGTCGTCGCGAGAGAACGACTGCCGCAAGGTTGCCAACGGATAAATTAGTCCGACGTTCGAAGCGACGCCGCGTTCTGCTTTTTCCGCCGCGCGCGCCAGAAGGCCAATACGCTCGGCTGAGGGCGTGGCTGGAAGGAGTTATCAAAATGGACTGGTTGATTCTCATCATCGGCAGCGTTTGCGAGGTGGGCTGGCTTGTCGCCATGAAATACGCCTATGGATTCACCCGCTTATGGCCCACGGTCATCATGTTTTTTTTCATGACCGCCAGCGTTGGCTGCCTAGGCGTCGCGGTAAAAACGATTCCCGCCGGGACGGCCTATGCAGTGTGGACCGGCGGCAGCATTGCGGCCATCGCGATCGTCGGCGTATTCCTCTTCCACGAGCCCGCCACCCCGATGCGACTGGCGTCTTTCGCCTTGATCGTCATCGGCATGGTCGGGCTCAGATTGAGCGGCGTGAGCTAAAAATAGCTCTCCAGAGTCCCGCGCCGGCGAATGTCGAGCGTCGCGCAATGGAAAGCGCCGCCGAACGCCGCATAGTGCAGGAAGGGAACGGGGATCGGCTCGAAGCCCCATTTCTCGACCCGCCGCATCATATCGACGTGATGCGGATCCACGATCATGCGTTTCTCGTCGATCATCAGAATATTCATGCTCAGCCATTTGCCGCACATCGACGTGATCTTGAGGAAGCGGTCCTCTATGGGAGTGGGGGCCGGCGCGACGAGGATCTCCCATTTCTTCAAAATATCCGGGAGCTCATCTGGGTGGATATATTCAGGGTTGATGAGAATCTTTCCGGGGCCGAGCGGCAGGATGGTCGTGTCGATATGCATCGGGTTGGGGCAGCGGCTCTTGATCTCATGGATGCGATAGCCCTCACCCAAATGCCGGCGTAGCCAATCCACGCCCATCTTGTTCGTCACATTGGAGCGCGTGACGAAAATATCTCGACCGCAGCGGAAGAAATCGGCGGCGTCGAACACGGGCTCGAATTCCGTGAGGATGTAACGGATCGGCTCGCCCTTTTCCGGCAGCTTGAACTTCGGGTCGAAAAGCTCGTCGGTGAGCTGTGGCTTCGGCGCCGAGGTCCAGCGCGCGCCCCGGCGAAAATAGTCCTTCAGGATCGGCCGATAGGAATACGTCTCGAAATAGCGGCATGGCCAGGCCATGGGCGTTTCGAGAATCTCATCGCCGATCACGAGCATCGAGTCGCGCGGGCAGGCGTTGCAGAAGCCACGCGAGGACCAGTAAGGCGTCGAGAATTTGGCGTGGTGGTCGAAGGGCTCTGGCCGTGTCACGACAACGCCGAGCGATTCGAGCACTTTGATGAAATTGTCGAGCTCCTCCTGGGCGGGCTCGATCATGAAACTGGGGAAACGGAAGCCCGCCGCCAAGGCCTGGGCGCGGGCGGCCATGCCGGGGATATTGCAGGTCACCACCGGATGGTTCGAAGGAATGGTCGAGCCCTCCAAACGCCCGACGATGATTTCCTCTAGCGGGTCCCACTCATTGTGAGAGTTGACCGGGCAGGCGGCCGCGACCGAATCTGATGAAGGCGCGTAAACGTTCATGCACAAAGCCCTGGCGTATCTAATGAATTCTTTTCTACGGCCGCCGATGAGCGGCCGCGCCTCAATATGTCGCACGATCCGCGCCGATTCCAACGCTCTTGCCATTGCTGCCAGTTTCGCTCTATAAGCCGCGCTTCTGAACCGCCCGGCCAGTAGATGGGCTGCCGTGGCGGTTCTTTTCGCTCGCGCGAAGCGCGCTCGGCCCCGCCGGCGCGTCAGAAACATCAGGGCCAAGGGCCCGGGAGAGCAAAATGCCCAAGCTGAAGACGAAATCCGGCGCCAAGAAGCGCTTCAAGATCACCGGGACTGGCAAGGTGGTTTACGCCCAGAAGGGCAAGCGCCACGGCATGATCAAGCGCACCAACAAGCAGATCAGAAATCTGCGCGGGACGAACGTACTGTTCAAGACCGACGGCGACAACGTCAAGAAATACTTCTTGCCGAACGGCTGATCGTCCCCACGCACGCAGAATTTTTGAAGGAGTTTCGTCATGGCTCGCGTCAAACGGGGCGTCACGTCCCACGCCAAGCACAAGAAAACGTTGAAAGCGGCGAAGGGCTTTTACGGCCGCCGCAAGAATACGATCCGAACCGCCAAGGCGGCGGTCGACCGCGCGATGCAATATGCGACGAGGGATCGCAAGGCCAAGAAGCGCGCCTTCCGCGCTTTGTGGATCCAGCGCCTCAACGCAGCTGTGCGCGAGCATGGGCTGACCTATTCGCGTTTCATCGATGGCCTCGCCAAGGCCGGCGTGATCGTCGACCGCAAAGTTCTGTCGCAGCTCGCCATCGAGAAGCCTGAGGCTTTCGCGGCGATTGTGGCACAGGCGAAGGCGGCTCTGCCGCAGGCCGCCTAAGTAGCGGAATAGGTTTGATTTTATTGAAAGCGCCCGCCCGACCGGCGGGCGCTTTTTTGATTAATTCCAAGTTTTGCCGGATCAAACCCGCCTTTTCGAATGTTGCTCCTGACTGAGGAAGGAGAAACAGGAGTAACGCTCATGAAAGGCAAGCAAAGGGGCGGCGTCGCTGTCGCCCTCGAGAGATTGCTGGAGGGCGTACGCAGGGCTTTTGGCGGTCCTACGCCCGTGCTGCGGCCGATCCCGGTTCGGCCCCGAGCGGCCATCCGGCGACCTGAGTAACCCCCTCCCGCCTGCGTCGGCGAGCGCTATCTTTTGCCGCAGGAGCAAGAGGTCGCAGGAGTCAAATGCCGGCGCAGGCGCTTTTCAGACCCACGAAACTAATCAGGGACGCGGTCGCGGAGACGCCAAAGCTGGCGGCAGACATCGCCGCCCGCCTCCAGGAGCATCGGCGCATCGCCGACATCGCTTATGGCTGGGGGCCGCGCCGGCGACTCGACGTCTATCTTCCGGCAGCCTTTGCGGAGCCGCGCGCAATTATCGTTTACCTCTATGGGGGCTCCTGGTCGTCAGGCGCGAAGGAAATCTACCGCTTCCTCGGCGCGTCGCTGGCGGCGCGCGGCTTCCTCGCCATCATCCCCGACTACAGCGTCTATCCGGCCGCGCGCTTCCCAGCTTTTGTGGAAGACGCCGCGCAGGCGCTGGGCTGGACGCGCGATCAGGCGGCCCGCTACGGCGCCGATGGGAAGAAATTGTTTCTCATGGGCCATTCGGCTGGAGCCCATATCGCGTCCATGCTGGCTTTCGAAAAGCGTTGGCTGGCGAGCGTCGGTCTCGACAGCGCAGCCGACCTTGCTGGAGTCGTCGGACTTGCCGGCCCCTATCACTTCGAGATCGACACGGATTTGCTGCGGGGCGTTTTCGGTCCGCCTGAAAACAAGGCGCTCACCCAGCCCATCGCCCATGTGACCCGAGACGCGCCGCCTCTGCTGCTGGCGACGGGCGAGACCGATAAGCTGGTGACGCCCGGCAACACGCGCGATCTCGCGGCGGCTGTGCGGGCGGTGGAAGGCGAGGTGGAGACAATCTTTTATCCGCGCCTTGGGCATCGCGAGATTATCGGCGCCTTCTCGCCGCTGTTCAGCTTCCTGGCGCCCGTCGCCGACGACGTCGCGGCCTTTATCTCGACGAAATCCGCCGTTGCGGCTAACACGAGCCAAAGCGGCGGAAGCAATCGAGGCCCGCATGAGCCAGTCATATGACGTCATCATCATCGGCGCTGGACCGGGCGGCTATGTCGCAGCCATTCGCGCGGCGCAGCTGGGCCTAAAGACCGCGGTCGTCGAGCGCGAGCATCTCGGCGGCATCTGTCTCAATTGGGGCTGCATCCCGACAAAGGCGCTGCTGCGCTCGGCCGAGGTCTACCGGCTGGCCCAGGATGGCGCGCGCTATGGGGTGACCGGCGCGGCGCCGGGCTTCGACGCGGCGCGGATCGTGGGGCGTTCGCGCGAAGCCGCGGGGCGGCTGAACGCCGGCGTCGGCTTCCTGCTCAAGAAAAACAAGGTCGACGTCATCTGGGGCGAGGCGCGGCTTGAAGGGAAGGGGGAGGTCCGGGTTGGGGCGGCGACGAAGGCGCCAATAGCGCCGCAGCTCCCTGCGCCGAAGACGACGCTGGGGGAGGGCGTCTATCAAGCCAAGCACGTCATCATCGCGACAGGCGCTCGCCCGCGCCCGCTGCCCGGGCTGGAGCCCGACGGGCGCCTGGTATGGACCTATTTCGAGGCGCTCAAGCCCGAGCGCTTCCCCAAGTCGCTGCTCGTGGTCGGCGCGGGCGCAATCGGGGTTGAATTCGCCTCCTTCAATCGAAGCTTCGGCGTTGAGGTGACGCTCGTCGAGGCGCTGCCGCAGATTCTTGCCGCCGAAGACCCCGAGATCGCCGCCTTTGCGCGCAAGAGCTTCGAGAAGCAGGGAATTGTCGTGACGACGGCGACGACGGTTGCGGGGCTGGAGAAAAAGACCGACAGCGCCGTCGCAACGCTGAAGGGCGGCGACGGCGGAACACGGACGCTGGAGGTCGAGCGCGTGCTTTCGGCGGCAGGCGTCGTCTCTAACGTCGAGAATCTCGGGCTGGAGGCGCTCGGCGTCGCGCTCGAGCGCGGCGTCATCAAGACGGATGGGCTGGGGCGCACCAATGCGCCCGGGGTCTACGCCATTGGCGACGTGGCGGGCGGACCGATGCTCGCGCACAAGGCCGAGCACGAGGGCGTCGCCTGCGTGGAGGCGATCGCGGGGCTCGGCCCCCACCCGCTCGGCAAGTCGCTGGTTCCTGGCTGCACCTATTGCCATCCGCAGGTAGCGTCCGTAGGCCTCACGGAAGAAAAGGCGAAGGCGGCAGGCTATGAGGTCAGGGTCGGGCGTTTCCCCTATCTCGCCAATGGCAAGGCGATTGCGCTCGGCGAGCCCGAGGGGCTGGTGAAGACGATCTTCGACAAGAAGACAGGCCGTTTGCTCGGGGCGCATCTCGTCGGCGCCGAGGCGACGGAGCTAATCCAAGGCTTCGTTATCGCCATGAATCTGGAGACGACCGAGGACGAGCTGATGCGGACGATCTTCCCGCATCCGACGCTCTCCGAGACGATGCACGAGAGCGTGCTCGACGCCTTCGGGCGGGCGATTCATATTTGATCGAGCAGATGGGAGCCTCTTGCGCCGGCCCATGCTCGGACCGCCGCTCGACAATTACCTGCGACAGTTCGCGACGCAGGATGTGAAGCGCCGCGTCAGCAACTGCTTCGTTGCTCTCGATGACGCCGGAATACTCGCCGGTTATTTTACCTTGGCCGCGTCAAGCATCCCGTTGGAGGACCTTTCGGAGGTCGAGCGGAAGCGTCTTCCGCGCTATCCTTTATTGCCCGCCTGTCTTGTTGGACGTCTTGCCGTTGATCGGCGATTCCACGGGCGGGGCCTTGGCCGCGCGCTTCTCATGGAGGCGTCGCTACGGGCGGCGCGGGCCGCGCCGGCGTGCTCGCGTTGATCGTTGAGGAGAAAAACGACGGGGCGGCTGCATTTTACCGACATCACGGCTTCCGACACTTCGCAAGCAGGCCGTCGTCTCTCTATCTGCCGCTGGCGACGGCGCTACAAGCGGTGATGTCGAAGGGGTGGAGCAGGGGGCCTTACGCCCCCTTCTCCGGCAGGTTCAGCCTGATGTGCAGCTCGCGCAGCTGCTTCATCGTCGCTTCGCTCGGCGCGCCCATCAGCAAATCTTCCGCGCGCTGGTTCATCGGGAAGAGCGTCACCTCGCGCAAATTTTCTTCCTCCGCGAGCAGCATCACGATGCGGTCGACGCCTGGCGCAATGCCGCCGTGGGGCGGCGCGCCATATTGGAAGGCGCGATACATGCCGCCGAATTTCTCGATAAGCACGTCCTCGCCATAGCCTGCGATCTCGAAGGCCTTCTTCATGATCTCGGGACGATGGTTACGGATGGCGCCCGACGACAGCTCCACGCCGTTGCAGACGATGTCATATTGGTAGGCGAGGATGTCGAGCGGGTCCTTCGTCTCCAGCGCCTCCATGCCGCCCTGCGGCATGGAGAAGGGATTGTGCGAGAAGTCGATCTTCTTGTCCTCGTCGTTCCATTCGTACATCGGGAAGTCGACGATCCAGCAGAACTCGAAGACATCGGTCTTCGACAGGCCCAGCTCATTGCCGATGCGCAGACGCGCCATGCCGGCGAGCTTCGCCGCGGCTGCCTCTTCACCCGCCGAGAAGAAAACGGCGTCGCCCGCCTTCACGCCAGTCTTGGCGGCGATCGTGGCCTGCACCTCGGCGGGGATGAACTTGGCGATCGGCCCCTTGCCGATCAGCGCGCCATTCTCTTCGTCAAAAATGATATAGCCAAGCCCGGGCGCGCCTTCCGAGCGCGCCCAGTCGTTGAGCTTGTCGAAGAAGCTGCGCGGCTGGCTCGCCGCGCCCGTCGCCGGAATGGCGCGCACGGTCTTGCCCTTGAACGCCTTGAAGCTGACGTTCTCGCCTTCGAACTCGGCCGACAGATCGACAATCACGAGTGGGTTGCGCAAATCCGGCTTGTCGGAGCCATATTTCAGCATGGCCTCGCGGAAGGGGATGCGGGGGAACTTTTGCGTCACCGGCTTGCCCTTCGAGAATTCCTCGAAGACGCCGCGCAGCACGGGCTCCATTGCCTCGAACACGTCTTCCTGCGTGACGAAGCTCATCTCGACGTCGAGCTGATAAAACTCGCCGGGTGAGCGGTCGGCGCGGGCGTCCTCGTCGCGGAAGCAGGGCGCGATCTGGAAATAGCGGTCGAAGCCTGCGACCATGAGAAGCTGCTTGAACTGCTGCGGCGCCTGCGGGAGCGCGTAGAATTTGCCGGGATGCAGGCGCGAAGGCACGAGAAAGTCGCGCGCGCCCTCGGGCGAGGAGGCGGTCAGAATCGGCGTCTGGAATTCAAAGAAGCCGCCAGCTTTCATGCGAGAGCGGATCGAGTCGATGATGCGGCCGCGCAGCATGATGTTGTCATGCAGCTTCTCTCGGCGCAGGTCGAGGAAGCGGTATTTGAGGCGGATGTCCTCAGGATAGTTCTGATCGCCGAAGACCGGCAGCGGCAACTCGCCCGCGGGGCCGAGCACCTCGATTTCATTCACATAGACTTCGACGTGGCCCGTGGGCATGTCGGGGTTTTCCGTGCCGGCCGGGCGCCTGCGCACCTCGCCGTCGAAACGCACAACCCATTCGGAGCGCAGCTTTTCGGCCTGCGCGAAGGCCGGCGAATCGGGGTCGACGACGCATTGCGTGATCCCGTAATGGTCGCGTAGGTCGATGAACAGCACGCCGCCATGGTCGCGGATACGGTGGCACCAGCCGGAGAGGCGGATTTTCTGACCCGCGAGCGCTTCGGTAGGCTCTCCGCAGGTATGCGAACGGTAGCGATGCATAGGCCGCTTTCGGTTGGAAATGCAAGGAATGCCGGAAGGCCCCGGCGCGTGCGCGCCAAGAAGCGCAATGGCCTTGCCCGTGTCAAGCCGAAGGGGGGCGAGGTCTCGCTCCATGAATGTGCTGACGAGGCGCCCGCGGTCGAATTCCCCGCCGCCAGTTGTCGGCGCAGGCGGCGCAGAGGATAATGCCCTGCCAATTCAGCCGTTCGGCCAAAGGAATCCTGATAGACCCGGTATAGGGTCTGTCATGACGCGCAGCTTTTCCCTGCCGATGACGCTCTCCGCGCCGCCGAAGATCTGCAGGGCCGCGTTTGAGCTGATCGGCCGAGAGACCGGGCGCCAAGAGATTAGAGGTGAGGACGAGCACGTCGCCCTTTGCGCCGATCATGCCGCCGACCCCGCCCAGGACGCCACGAAGCACGCGCTTTTTCCGCGGCGCCGCCGCCTCCGCAATTGCTTCGCGAGCGCCGGGTATCTGGTCTAACCGCAGACCGCTCAGAATTGCTCCGGAGCGCCGGCTTGGCCGGCAGCAACGGTCATCTCGCCGTTGTGGAAAGAAGCCCAGAGGAGTCCGGGCGTCGAATGGGCGACGCCGCAGCCTCCTTCACGGTCGACGAGGATCAGACCGCCGGAGCCTTTGACCTTTTGCACAAGATAGGCGACCCCCGCCTCAGCCGCGTCTTTCGCGCTCATCCCTTGCATTTCGACGAAGTATGCGGCGGTTCGCGCAAGAGAGGTGCGCAGGAAATGCTCCCCGGTTCCCGTGCAGGAAACTGCGCAGGAATCATTGTCGGCAAAGACGCCCGCGCCGATCACCGGCGAATCGCCGACGCGGCCGCGCATCTGGTTCGTTAGGCCGCCGGTGGAGGTCGCCGCCGCAAGATTGCAGGCGCCGTCACGCACCACGGCGCCGACGGTTCCCAGCTTGCCATCGTTAGATGTGTGATCGAGCGTCGTTGCTTCGCGCTCCTTGGCGCGGGCGAGCTGGGCAAGCCGTTCGGGCATGACAAAATAGGTATCCTCTTCGAAAGCGACGCCCTGTTGTCGGCCAAAACCTTCCGCGCCTTCTCCGACCAGAAAAACATGCGGCGTTCGCTCCATAACCAGGCGCGCGAGCAGCACAGGGTTGCGTACGCGTCTGACGTAGGCGACGGCGCCCGCCGAGAGCGTGCGCCCATCCATGATGGAAGCGTCGCAACAGGCGGCGCCTTCAGCGTTGAGCACCGAGCCGCGGCCCGCGTTGAAGAGCGGATCATCCTCGAGCAGGCGGACGCATTCGGCCACGACATCGAGCGCGCAGGCGCCGCCTCTCAACATCGCTGCGCCGGCCAGCAGGATGCGGCGGAGGGAAGGGGCGAAACGCTCGGGCGTGGAAATGGCTCCGGCGCCGCCGTGAATCATCAGGGAGCAACTCATAAGAGAAAGATGGAATTCTGAACGCGGGCCGCAATGCCGACCAATAAAGCCAGCTCGCCGGTGGTCGAGACGAGGCTGGTCGGGCGCATCGAGGTCAGCCTGCGGTTCTATTCTTCGACGCTCGACTCACCCTTGTCGCAAATCGCCCCATTCTCGCGACGATCGGAACGATGCCGAAGGAATATGCAATTCCAACTTGCCGCGGGCCTGCCTTCTGATTTCCCGTGGCGCCGCGCCAAAGCGTCTTTTAAAGCATCTGTTGAAGTGAGACTGATCGGAAAAACCAACCTGGTACGCGATCTCGCCGATGTTACGCGTGCTAAACTGAACCGAGTTGAGCATGCGATAGGCCGCCGTCAAACGCAGTTCCTGCACGCGCTCCGAGAACGATTTGCCGCTCTGATGCAGAAGTGCGTGGACATACCGGACCGTAATCGACAGTTTTCGCGCGACCTTCTTCGGGGACAGCTCCGGGTCCATGTAATTGAGCTGAATCGCGCTGATTATGTCTCGCGCGTGTTTCGCCGGCATTCCCGAGAGGGCGAGTGTGGCGTCGCGCCCTTCGCCATCGTTCAACAAATAAGTCACGCTGTCGATGACGAACAGTTTCAAAATCGATTCGATATGCATCCTGGTGTTGGCGTCCAGATTTCCGTTCTTCAAAGACAAATCGAGAACATTGTCGGTGACGCTTTCGAGCAGCTTGAAAAGACATGCGGTCTCATGATCGGCGACTGCCGGATCATATTTTTTATGACATGCCGCTTGGCTAATCGCGTTTTTGTCTTGGATGCCGATAACGCGGTAAATGCAGGAGTTCGAGGCTCCAGCCAAGCGTTCCCGTTCCGCTTTGATGATGCGATGCAAGTCGGTGGAAATGTGAACCAGCCGCGCGTCTCTGTTCAAGGCGGAGACGTATCAGATCCGGTTCTTGGCCATCGTTAGCGGCAGGCTGTAGCCCAGTTCAGCTTCACCGCGCGCAATGAAGAAATCGCCGTTTGTCGCTTTATAGAAATGACGTTGTTGGCCTTCGATCGTCTCGACGGGTGAGCGCAACTTTGCGGTGGCGGCGCGGCCTACGAGGCGTCCTCGATCCAACTCTGCGCAGTATTTGTGCACGACAGCTAGTTTCATGCCGGCGGCTGGCTGAGGTAATTTCCCTGAAATAATAACACGCTTTGTTCAGGTGCGATGTGTGTTCCGACAATAAAAGGCCCCCATCGTCGCGGGGGCGTCGTTCAGCCTGCAATAATTCCTCGCCGCAACCGGCGCGGCGGACGTCTTGCGCCTTGCCAGCCCAAGCGCCATTTGCTGAGCGGCCGCAATGCGGGCGGCGCCTAGAGACTTACCGATGACCTTCATGTTCGACGCCGCGCTGGCGGCCCTGCGCGAGATCATTTCTCCCCCCTTTCGCACCGTGCTCTTCAAGAGCCTCGGAATGACCTTCCTTCTCCTGGCGCTTGCCTGGGTGGGGCTCGACAAGCTCGCTCTGTCCTATATCGCCGTCGATTATCCCTGGCTGCAGATCGCGCTGGCCTATGCCACGGGCCTGGGACTTTTCATCTTCCTCGCCTTCCTGATCGGCCCGATCTCTGTGCTGGTCGCCGGGCTTTTCCTCGACGATCTCGCGGATGTCGTCGAGGCGGATATTTATCCGCCGGGCGAGCGCGGCCAGCCTCTTCCGGTTTCTCAGGCCATCATGATGGGCGTGAAATTCGCCGTCATTTCGTCGGGCGTCAATTTTCTTGCTTTGCTGCTGCTTCTGGTGCCGGGGATAAACGCCGTCGCCTTTCTTTTCGCCAACGCCTATCTGCTGGGGCGAGAATATTTCGTTTTCGCGGCGACGCGGTTTCGCTCGGTCGAGGAGGCGACAGAGTTGCGCCGGCGTTACGCGCCACAGCTTTTCCTCGCCGGCCTCTTCATCGCCGCCTTTGTCGCGACGCCGGGCCTCAATGTGCTCACGCCGCTCTTCGGCGTGGCCTTCATGTCGCGCATCCACAAAATGCTGTCGCCGGCGCGTCGGGCAGGCTGGGCGGAGCGGTAACCCCCACCCTGTCCCTCCCCCGTCATAGCCCGTGTTTCGACGGGGCGCGGGAGAGGGGACACTTACGATCGGCGTCGCTGATCAAGGCCGCGATGTGCTCCCTCTCCCGCGAAAGCGGGGGAGGGTTGGGGAGGGGGGATCAGCTGGCCTCAGGGGAATTTTGGGGCAAGTGCGCGAGCCGTCGTCGCCCGCCTTAAGCCTCCAGCCGCTGC
>JAMBEQ010000193.1 GCA_024506175.1 Methylocystis sp. | reverse complement strand
CAGGGCGCCGTTCGAGGATTCGACGCCGCGCCTGCCCGACCCGTTCGATTCTCTCGAGTACGATGTTTGGCGGGACATTCGCTTCAGGCCGGAGCGCGCGCTCTTTTCAAACCTGAACGGCGGCTTTCGACTCCAGACTTTCCACCTCGGATTTCTTTATCGACGCCCGGTGACGGTCAACACGATTCGCGACGGAATCGCCGCGCCGATTCCCTATTCGCCGACGATGTTCGACTACGGAAGGCTGAAAGTCGAAAAAACGCCCTCGATCAACACCGGGTTTGCAGGCTTTCGGCTGCATTTCCCGGTCAACGATCCGCATGTGCACGACGAGGCGATCTCCTTCCTGGGCGCGAGCTACTTCCGTTTTCTGGGGCGCGGCCAGCAATATGGTCTTTCTGCACGCGCGCTCTGCGTGGAAGCGGGCACGAGCCGCGAGACCTTCCCCTTCTTCCGCGAATTCTGGGTCGAGACGCCCGCGGCGGGAAGCAATCAGATTATCGTTTACGCCTTGCTCGACGGCGAAGCGGCGACGGGCGCCTATCGCTTCGACCTCACGGTCGGACAAGAAAGCACGCTCGATGTGCAGGCGACGCTCTTTCCTCGACGCGGGGGCGTGAAGTTCGGCCTCGCGCCGCTCACTTCCATGTATCTTACCGGCGAGAATGACCGGCGCGTGCGCGATGGCTTCCGCGACGAGCTGCACGACTCCGACGGGCTGCTCATTCATAATGGCGCGGAGGAATCGCTGTGGCGGCCGCTGCGCAACCCGCCCCGCGAACGCATCTCCTCCTTCCTCGACCGCAATCCGCGCGGCTTCGGATTGCTGCAGCGGGACCGCACATTCGACTCATATCAGGATCTCGACCTCGACTATCAGAACAGGCCGAGCTATTTCGTCGAGCCTGTGGGCGATTGGGGCGAGGGCAGCGTCGAGCTGATCGAGCTGCCGACCCCTGATGAAACCAACGACAATATTGTCGCGAGCTGGACGCCGGCGTCCCCGCCGGAGACGGGCAAGCCTTTCGCTTACGCCTATCGCATCACGGCCGGCCTCGACATGCCGCGACTCGCGCCCAACGGCCGCGTCGTGCAAACCTTCGAGGCGCCGGCCAGGGCGCTCGGCTCATCGGAGCCCAACAATCCCGGCGCGCGGCGCTTCCTCGTCGATTTCGCTGGCGGCGACCTCGCCTATTATGTGAGCGATCCGTCGCAGGTCGAGGTCGTCGCCTCGACCTCGACAGGCCGCGTGCTGCGGGCCAACGTGACAGCCAATGAGCATATCGAGGGCTTGCGCGCGCTCTTCGACGTCTCGGTAAAGGCGGGAGACACGGCGGACCTGCGGCTCTTCCTGCGCGCCAACGGCCGCACGCTGACCGAGACCTGGACCTATCCCTGGACCGCGCCTTCGGGCACCTGATAGGCTTTAACCCGGTTCAGCGCCCCCTCCGCTCGATGGCGCCGCGCGCCAGAAAGCCGAGTGCGGCGGCGGCGAAAAGCGCCGCGACGCGCCAGGAGAACAGAGCGGAAAGAAGGGCCGCGACCGCCGCGATGGCGACCGCGCTCGCAAGCATGCGCAGGGCCGCAGGGGAGAGAATCGGCGCCGCCGATGACCGCACGGCGGGCCGCGGAACCAATTGCTCCATGACGCTGGCAAGAACGAACCCCGCTCCCGGATCGATCAGTAGCCGATACGATTCGCTCGGCGGCGTGGGATAGGGAAAGCGCGGCGTGTCTGCATTTGGATCGCGCAGGAAAATCGTCGCCTGCCAGCGATCAGGGCCAGTTCGCGCCAGATAAACATCGAACAGGCGCACGTCGCCGGCCTCGTCATAGGCCGGGACCCGCGCCTTGAACACGAAGGCGGCGTGGGGCGGATTTTGCGAGGGCAGCTGACCCGGCGCCGTCTTTGGCGCCTCCTCGATCACCTGCCGAACGGAGACGCCCCGCATCTCGGCGGCGTTGCGCAGCAAGTTCTCGACCTCGCGCAGAACCGCATCCTCGGGCAGCCGGCCCTCGACCAGCGTCGCGATCGTCGCGCGCGAGGCCTCCTGGGCATAGGTGGCCTTGGCCAGAGACGTCTGAAGCAGCCGCGTGTCCGCCGTATGGGAATCAGGCAGCGGCAGGACGAGGTTATCGAAAAGATGCAGGGCGCCCTCGGCCGCCTCCGCTCTCGTGGAAGGCGACGGTGCGACCGGGAATGGCGTCGACGTCTCGGCGGGGCCCCTGTTGTTCACGCGTAAGGCCTGAGCGTCCGTGGTCACCTGCGGCAGCGGCGTGATCCTGTCGACGCTCATGGCTAATCATTCTTCAGACGGGCGAGATCAAAGGCCTCGACGTCGCGCAGCAATTCTATGAAGGCCGTCGCCCAATAATCCGCCGTCGCCTCGCCTTTTTCGGCGCTCGCCTTCGAGGCGTCGCCCATCGCGCCCGAGGGCGACAGATCCTGCGTCATCCAGCCGAAACCGGCCGGGCGGTCGGCACGAAGCCAAGCGAAATCGCGCTCGAAATCGAGCGTCGCCGGTGGAAAGTTTTTCGCGCGGCCCATATCGACGAGCTCGGGGCGAAAAGCGAGCATCAGCGAGGTCTCGATCTCGCCGCCATGGATGCCATGGCGCTGCTCCTGTGCGGAGAAAAGCCCGTCCGGATAGCCGAAGCGCGCCCACGAACAGGTGACGGCGAGGAGAGCCGCGCGCACGCGCAATTCGAGCGCCACGGTCGAAATCAGCGCGGAATTGCCGCCATGCGCGTTCATCAAGACGAGCTTCCGGACGCCAGCGCCCGCGACGCCTTCTGCGATGTCGAGGAGCACGCGCGACGCGGTTTCCTGCGACAGCCACAAAGAGCCGGGAAAGTCGCGATGCTCGATCGAGACGCCGACGCTCTGCATCGGCAGGAAGACGGCGTCGAGGTCCTCCGGCAGGCGCGCGGCGACGCGCTCGATGCAGCCTTCCATGATCATGGCGTCGACGCCGAGCGGCAGATGGGGGCCATGCTGCTCGACTGCTGCGACGGGCAGCACGGCGATGACGCCCGACATATCGTGGGCGCGAATATCGCGTAAGGAAAGCTCGGACCAGAAGCAGGAAGGCAGCATGGGCCGATTTAAGCCCGATTGCCCGGAAAAGGTCAAAGCGCGCGCTTGCGCGCTTTGCCCATTAATCTGGACCGGCGTCGAATCCGCCCGGCCCCATATGGCCCATGCCGCCCATGTGACGCATCCGGGCCTCGATCGCCGCCTTCACGAGCGCGCCGAATCGGCGCCTCTGCGCTTCGTCGAGACTGTCGTAGAGCGGCTTGGCGGCGGCGGCGAGCTTTTCCAGTTCGCCGGCGCGCGCCGTCATATAATGCGCACGCCGCTGCAGGGCGCCGAGCGGGTCGGTTTCGAAGGGCGCCGGGGCCTTTTCGCGCCATTCAGCCATCCGCGCGATGCGCGCCTTGGCGGCGTCGCGCAGCGCCGCCTCCAGGGCCGGCCAGTTCTTCTCTTGTTCGGGTTTTACCTGCAGACCCGCTTTCAACGCGGCGATGCGCGCGTCAGCGAAGGCCGTCATGTCCTGCTCGGAAAAGCGGTTAGGCCGCGCGAATGGCTCGGCGTTGGCCGCCTACGCGGCCGTCGCGCCGAAGAGAGCCAGGCTTGCGACAATGACAAGAAGAGGTTTGCGCATGAGATATCCCCATGGTGGCCAATATGAGTGACCGGATTGTTCAACCCTCACGTTCGATCGGCAATTTAAAGATCGGTAATGTCCCGCTATCTTGTACGGGGCCGTGTTATGCGAAGGAGTTAGTTCAACAATGTCCGGCAAGCTCTCTCGTCGCCAGGCGACGCTTTTTCTCGGCGCCGCGGCAAGCGCCATTCTCTCGCGCGCCGCGATAGCCGAGGTAGCCCGGAAGATCGTCGTCCACAAGGATCCAAGCTGCAGCTGCTGCGGCCGCTGGGCCGCCCGCATGCGCGCGGAAGGCTATCTGGTCGAGGAGATCGGCGAGCCGGATATGAAATCCGTGAAAGCGAAGCTCGGCGTGCCCGACCAAGCAGCCTCGTGCCACACCGCCGAGCTCGACGGCTATATCATCGAGGGCCATGTGCCGCCGCAGGCTGTCGCCAAATTGCTCGCGGCGCGCCCAAAGGCGATCGGCGTCGCCGCGCCGGGCATGCCCATGGGATCGCCCGGCATGGAGATGGGCGCGCCCGAACCTTATACGTTGTATTTGTTCGACGCCTCTGGCGTGCGTGAATTCGGCAGATGGCTGGGCGACACGCCGGCCTGATTGCCCGCATCGAGCAAGCCCAGATAGCGGGCGGCGCCCCTGCCCGCGGCCAGGCCCGTGGCGAAAGCCGCCTGTAGGAGATAGCCGCCCGTCGGCGCGTCGAAATCGAGCATCTCCCCCCCGACAAAGACTCCCGGCATTTTCTTGAGCATGAGGTTGGCGTCGACTTCGCCGAAGCAGACGCCGCCCGCCGTCGAAATGGCGCGCTCGAGCCCCGCGACGCCGACGACCTTCAGCGGCGCGCTCTTGATCAACGTCGCCAGCGCCTCGGCGTCGCGCGGCAGGCCCTCCGGGCGCGCCTCGCGCAACAGGCCGATTTCCGCCTTGGTGAAGCCCGCCCGTTTCAAGAAAGTCGCATGCGACTGTTTCGGCGGCCGGCGCGAAAGCTTGCGGGCCAGGCAGGAAAGGCTCGTGTCCGGCCGCAAATCGACATCTAGCGTCGTCTCGCCGTCCTCTGCCGCCGCGTCGCGCAGCCGCGAAGAAAGCGCATAGACGGGGCCCCCTTCGAGCCCTTTGGCGGTCACGATCATATCGCCCCGAGCCGTGGCGTCGCCGTGGCGCAACAGCACGGTCTTGATGGGATGGCCCTCGAAATCGGCGCGGAAGATTGGGCTCCAGGCGATGAGGGCGCCGCTGTTGGCTGCCGACAGCGGCGTCACCTCGACGCCCGCCTCCTTCAGAAGGCCCACCCAGCCGCCCTCCGATCCGAGCTTGGGCCAGGAAGCGCCCCCGAGCGCAAGCACGACCGCGCTGACGGAGCGAAGGAATTCATCTCCGTCCGGGCCTTTCAACCGCAGCGCTCCGTTTTGCGCAAACCCCAGGAAGGAGTGACGCAGCGCGATTGTCACATTGAGCCGTGAAAGGCGCGCAAGCCAGCCGCGCAAAAGCGGCGAGGCCTTGAAGCTCGCCGGAAATACCCGCCCGCTGCTGCCGACGAAAGTCGTCTCGCCGAGCTCGGCGCAGAACTCGCGCAACGCCTGCGGCGGAAAGGCGCGCAGGAAGGGCGCGATGCCCTTCGCCGCCGCGCCATAGCGCGAGATGAAACGTTCGAGATTTTCGCTGTGCGTGATATTGAGCCCGCCACGGCCGGCCATCAAAAATTTGCGCGCCGGGCTCGGCTTGTGCTCATAGATCACGACGCGCGCGCCGGCGCGGGCGAGGGTTTCGGCGGCGAAAAGCCCGGCGGGCCCCGCACCGATCACTGCGCAGAGCGGAGCAACGGCG